>JBIKTI010000517.1:0-11795 GCA_044348205.1 Phycisphaerales bacterium
AGTCGAGTGTATCGCTCTGCACACACATCTTCGTGCGAACGAAGTCGCGACTCAACCTCTCGCATGCGAATGCTGAAATCGCGAGGGGTAGTTGTTGCACCTTCATCAAAATCTGGCATTTTTGCAATCTCCATTTTTGCGCCCTTGATTATTTCCAAGTGCCGCCGTCGTTGAACCAGACTGTAGCAATCTTCCAAGTGCCGCCGTCGTTAATCCATGTCGTAGCCTGCTTCCAAGTTCCTGCGTCGTTAAACCAAAGCACAGACTGCGCCGAAGGGCCGCTCGGAGTGACAAGCAGGTTTTCATCAAACCACCCCTCCGACCTCGCGTTGACATCGAACCACGAGCGAGGGTCGAGTTGCGGGTCAAATGTGCCGATTCTCGCCATCGTCAGTTTTCCTCAGGCGGACTCGGAGCAATCCAATTCCCGTGAATGTAAAGCCAACCGGGCTCTACATTTGACGGACACTCCACTCCAACAATTCCTGTTGGAAACTCGTTCCAATGAGACACGCTGTCCCAAACGCAAACATTTAGAACCACGCCGTCCGACTCGCGCACCAATGCAATCCGCTTCTTCACCATGTCATGATGATTCCGTAACCGTGTCCACCGCGCCCGCCAACGCCGCCTAACCCGGGGTTCATGCCGACGCCACCGCCGCCACCACCACCGCCGCCTTTGCCGCCTGTTCCGCCATTTGCCCCGTTGGTTGAGGCCGCAACTGTCGAACCGCCGCCGCCGCCGCCATAGCCGCCAGAGATGCCATCCGTGTCCGCGCCGTCCGCGCCTGCCGTGGGGGTTGCGCCGCTCGTTCCCGCTGCACCACCGCCGCCAGAAGCCGTGGAGCCAACAGAGTTTCCAGTCTTGCCGCCTGCCGATGCATCCACGACAGCAGGCGTGGCATTGTGATGCCCGCCAGAGCCACCGCCTGCACCACCCCAACGCGATGTTCCTCCTGCAAACGATGCAGGAGCAGTGTTACTGCCGCCACCTGCGCCGCCGCCTTCCCATGCAGGTCCGTTGGTCGCGGTGCTGCTAGCCGTTATGCCCGACATTGACGCTGCTGCGCCTGAGGTCGTTCCTTCGCGGGTGAAATGCCCAGAAGCGCCCGCCCCACCAGAGGTAGAAGCGGCCGAGATTGCGCCACCGCTTCCTGCAAGCCCACCTGCGGCAACAAGAAACACAACTCTTGAATCACCGGGAATGCTACCCGGGGTAGAAAGGGTTGAAACAGATATTCGAGACACACTGCCGGCATTTCCTGTACCGCCCGCAGCACCTGCCGCGCCCGGATTGCCGGGACTGCCGCCTAGCCCAATGGTTACTGCAAGACTGTCTGGCACAAGTGCCGCGGGATATATGGCTTGCACCATAGACCCGCCACCGCCGCCAGAGCCGCCTTTTGCTACAACCGCCGTCGCAAGACTTGCGCCTGCGCCGCCGCCGCCGCCTGCGCCCCACAGTTTCATCAACACAAACGACGGCGTGAATGTTGTTGGTTTTACCCAAGTTCCGCCGGGGGCATCAAAGGTTTGAATGTCTGCCGAAACAGTCGGAGCCGAAACGCGCCATCCACAGTCCTCGTCAAAAATTACGCCAGATTGCGCGGGAACGCTACCAGACCACAGATTGACCGTGGTCGTACCATCGGTGTGAAGCACGGTGATGGTCTGCGCTGTCGAAGCATCGTCGTTCCAAACCGAGAGAAACTTGACTGCCCGCTGCGTCGATGCGGCAGGAGACGCCACCACCGTGGTAGTAGTTGCGCTGCTGATGCTCGTGTTAGCGCGACTCGGTGTAACGGTTGTGCCAGAGAGGTCAACCCACGAGGCATGAACGCCAACGGCGCCTGAGCCACTTGTAATGACGCGGATAAGGTCAGATGTTGAGGTAAGAAGAATCATTGGTCACCACGCATACACGACACAGTAGCCATCACCACCAACACCACCCGCGCCACCGACGCCCGGGTTGCTTCCTGCGCCGCCGCCGCCACCACCGCCACCGCCGAGCCCGCCCGCTGCGCCCTCTGCGCCCGAGGCTTGAGACGCCGCAAATCCGCCGCCGGCGCCACCGGCTCCGCCGCCCTGACCGCCGCTGATTCCGTTGGAGGCTGCGCCTGTGCCGCCCCGAGTAGGAATCTCCCCGCCTGAGCCACCAAGACCGCCGCCGTTAGCAAATGACCCGGTGCCGCCGCCTGCACTTCCTGAAACGGCGCTTGTTGCGCTTATTCGAGTTCCGCCGCATCCGCCGCCGCCGCCGCCCCACACGGAACCACCGCCGGCTATTGATGCTCCGCTAATGTTGCTTCCTGCCCCGCCTCCACCGCCTGCCCATCCGTAAAGAATGGTTCCGGTCGTGTTTCCTGAAATTCCTTGAATATCAAAACCCGTCGCGGTTGAGACAGGCGCCCCGCCGCTGCTGCTAGTGCCCGCTCCAAGACCGCCGCCTCCGCCGCCGCTGCTTGTGGAAGTTGAGCCCGTTGCCCCTCCGCTGCCCGGACCGCCGCCATATGCGGTGACAAATGCTCCAAAAGTTGTGTTTCCACCAACTCCACCATTGCTTCCGGAACCGGCCACAGTCGCGCCGCTGCCGCTTGCGCCGCCTGCGCCAATAGTCACCGTGACATCCGCCGTCAACACGCTCGTCGGGAACAACTGCTCAACGCGACAGCCGCCCCCACCGCCTCCGCCACCCTTTCCTTGGGTCGCACCGCTTGTTGACGCTCCGCCGCCGCCACCGCCTCCTGCGCCCCAACAGCGCACCAGAGCCACGCTTGCCGTAAAGGTCTGCGGCTTGCGCCAAGTGCTAGAGGCAGGGAAGGTCTGGATGTTCAGCGCAGACATCGCGCCGTAGGTTGTCCATCCATCACCATCCGTGTACTGCACCCCGGCTTGTGGGGAAAGGTTCAGCGTGACCACATTCACCGCAGTCGTGCCATCGGTGTGGATGACCGTAACCGTGTTCGATGCCGTCGCGCTGTTGTTGAAGATGCTGACAAGTTTCGCGTTGCGCTGCGTCGATGCAGCAGGTGACCCAATGATGTCGGTCGTGGTCGCCGTCGTAATGTTGCTGTTTGTGCGTCCCGGCGTCACCGTAGACCCAGACAAGTCCACATAGGACGCCTGCACCTCAACATCACCCGCCGCGCTAGTGACGAGTTGAAGTTTGTCATTGGTCGAGGTAAGAAGAATCATGGAGTCACCAACTGAACACAATGCAATAACCAACACCGCCCGCTGCACCTGCCGCGCCTATGCCGGGATTGGTGCCGGCTCCACCACCGCCCCCGCCGCCGCCACCTGAGCCACCTGCGCCACCCGTTGCGCCGTTTGTTGACGCTGTAATGGTTGAACCACCACCACCGCCACCCGTACCACCACGCACACCGTCAGTCGCCGTGCCTGCCGAGCCTGCGGTTGGAGCCGCACCAGAGGTACCCGCAGCACCACCGCCGCCAACTGCTGCGCTTCGACCGCCGCCGGCGCTACCCGCCGTCGCTGCTGTCGTGCCGTTGCGGTGACCGCCGGAACCACCACCGCCACCGCCCCAAATCGACGCACCACCCGCCCCGGTCAAAGGAGGAGCCGCAGCAGACGAGCCACCGCCTGCGCCACCGCCAAACCACGATATCTGCGTCGTGGAGTTCGTGATAACACCTGTGATGCCCTGACAGTCATATGCAGGCCCGGTCGCAATCGTCGGCACACCACCCGTACCGCCAACCGCCGCAGAGGCCGTACCACCTGCACCGTGCCCCCCACCACCACCACCGCCGCCAGTGGCAAGCGCAGAGTTCTGTCCACCGCGGCCACCGCCGCCGCCAAACCCAGTCAGATATGAACCGAAAGTAGTGTTGCCACCCGCGCCGCCGTCTCCTCCAGAGCCGCCGGCAGTCGATGCGGCGCCCGCCGTTCCGCCCGCGCCAATGGTGACCGACACCGTATTCGTAAGGTCTGTCGCGCGGAAATACTGTTCTGTGCGACACGCGCCGCCACCGCCACCGCCGCCCTTTGTGACAGTTGTCGTGTTGAGAGAAGCGCCACCGCCGCCGCCACCGCCGCCGCCCCAAACTCGAACAAGAACAACCCCCGCAGTGAACGATGACGGCTTCGACCAAGTGCCATCCGCGCTGAATGTTTGAATGTTGACCGGGTGAGTCGCGCCGAAGGTCGTCCAACCAGACCCATCGGTGTAAATCAAGCCTGCTTGAGCCGGAAGCGAAAGAGCAAGAATGTCTACAGTCGTGCTGCCATCCGTATGCTGAACGGTAACCGTATTTGCATCGGTGGTTGAGTTGTTGAAGATTGAGACAGTCTTTATGTTTCTCTGAGTAGATGCGGCCGGAGACGCGACGATGTTTGTGGTTGCTGCGGTAGTGATGAGCGTATTGAGGCGCCCGGGCGTGACTGTCGTGCCAGACAAGTCAACATACGACGACTGCACTTGCACATTGCCCGCGGTGCTAGTGACGACGCGAAGAAGGTCAGATGTGGAGGTGAGAAGAATCATAGGTGCATCAAGTGTACTGCAGGTAAATGTCGCCGCTCACACCGCCTGTCGGAGTGGCAGTGCCAGAGGTGATGGTCTTCTGCGCCGTCAAGTTCGACCGCGCCGTCGCGGCGTCCGTCGCGCCAGTGCCGCCGTTCGCCACGGCCAAAGTGCCGCCCAAAGTGATGGTGCCCGAGCCGGTTACCGGACCGCCAGAAGTGGTCAGGCCGGTTGTGCCGCCTGACACATTGACTGAAGTGACGGTGCCGTTTCCGGTTCCTGCCCCGATGGCGGTGCGGAAGGTTGACGCATCAAGCGTTGAAACAGTGTTGTCCGCGTTGAAGCGCGGGAAAGTGACGGCAGACGGGTTCGCCAGTGTGAAGAGATTGCTGCCAACTGTGGTCGCGCCAAGATTGGTTCGCGCGGCCGGTGCGGCAGTAGCGCCAGTGCCGCCGTTGGCCACAGCAAGGGTGCCGGCAAGGGTGATGGTACCCGAGCCGGTGATTGGACCGCCCGAAGTTGTGAGGCCTGTGGTGCCCCCAGAAACCGCAACGCTTGTGACCGAACCAGAACCGGTGCCTGCGCCAATCGCGGTGCGGAAGGTTGCAGCGTCCAAAGCCGACACTGTGTTGTCGGCGTTGAAGCGAGGGAAGGTGACAGCGGACGGGTTCGTCAGCGTGAAGAGGTTGGCGCCGACCGTGGTCGCGCCGAGGTTGGTGCGCGCAGCAGGCGCCGCGGTGGCGCCGGTGCCGCCGTTGGCAACGGCAAGGGTGCCGGCAAGGGTGATGGTGCCAGAGGTCGTAACCGGGCCGCCCGAGGTGGTAAGCCCCGTCGTGCCGCCGGAGACATCGATAGAGGTCACGGTGCCGGACCCGCCACCACCGCCGCCGGTAGCGTTCAAGACGCCCCCAGAGAGCGTCAGATTGGTCCCTATGGTGATTTCCTCGATGGCCCCCGTGCCTGCCGTAGAGCGGCCCAGAAGCCGCGCCGTGGCCATCGTGATGCCGGAACTGCCCACCGCCCCCGAGGCCGCTGCGCCAAGGTTCGAGCGCGCGCCGGGCGCCGTGGTAGCGCCAGTGCCGCCATAGGCAACGCCGACAGCCGTGCCGAGCCATGTTCCGGCCAGAATGTTCGTGAACGAGGCCGCCGCCGGGGCTCCGCCGCCGATGACCACGCCGTTCATCGTGCCGCCCGTGATGGCGACCGCAGTCGCGTTCTGGGTGGCCATGGTGCCGAGGCCGGTCACCTGCGAGGTCGAAATCTGAATCGAGACATTCCCGGCCGCCGACAACTGGCCGCTTGCCAGAACCGTGAACTGAGGGATGCTGCTTGCCGAGCCGTAAGTGCCGGCGGAAACGCCCGTCGGAGTCAGGTCGCTCGGCCCGACGGACAGGGTGCCCCACTGCGGAACTGCGCCGGAAGTGCTGAGGTACTGACCGGAGGTCCCGGGCGGGACAAGTGCCCACGCGCCGGCGCCGCGGTAAAGCATCGAGCCCGGAGTCGCCCCGATGGAGTCGAGGACGGCGTTGACTGTCACATCCTGCGGGTCCGCGGCCGAGCCCGTAAGGTTGCCCTTCAGCGTCCCCGGGCCCATCGGCGCGAGGTAGGTGTTCGTGATGGCGTTGGCAGGCAGCGAGATGGTGCCGCTGCCCGTAATAGGACCGCCGGTCAGGGCGCCGGCAGTGTTGATGAGCGTGACCGTGCCCGAACCTGTAGACGCGAGATTGACGAGTTGCTGCGTCGTCGCGCGACGCGATACGCCGTTCTGCACCAACTCCCACAACTCGGTGCCATCAAGCGAGATGGCCGGCGGCAGGTTCGGAATCGTGGTGTTCGCCATGTCTTAAATCCCTGTCTGCGGTATCTGCGTGTAGCCGTATGGCAGTCCGACGGATGCCGTAATGATGCGCGATGTCGAATCCAGAAGCGACCCGGCGGCGATGGGTTTTGCAACCGTGTACGAGAAGGCCGTAGCCGATGTGACAACGACGCTGTAAAACCCGCAGGCGCCCTTGTTGGAAAGCCCCTCGGCTGAAATCTGACTGTCTGTCTGCAGGCCATGCGCGCTCGAGCAGGTCACCGCAATGTCGCAGGTGCCGTTTGCCGTAACCGACAAAAGCGGCAGTTTCACCGCATATTGAGTCGTCCCCTTCAGTGGCATGACCGCCGCCTGCGTGAGCCCCACGGGCGGCCCGATAGGTTGCGTCGTCAACTGCTGTCCGTCCTCGGTGTCCAAGGTCGTCGTCCCGGGGATGGGGATGCCTGTCGTCGGGTCTATCGTCGGAGGCTGCGTGATGGTTTGGTAGTCGGTCGAGGCCGCCACGAAGTCTTGCGTGCGGGCGTTCATGATAGGCGTCGGGTCTGCCGGAACCACGATTGACCGCTGCTGCTGTTGAGGATTGTCCGTGCAGGACTTGCACACGAGGATGCGCAAGTTCTGCAGCATCGCACCGCGCCAGTCGTACTGCCAACGCAGGTCAACATGGTTGTAGCGGAACCCGCACCGGTCGCAGATGGCATGCGCCTGCGGATTCGATGAACTGGTTCGCGCTCGACCGACTCGCGATGCGTAGCCCATGGTCAGGGACTGAAGTAGCCGGAGATGAGCGGAGAGATGTACTGCGAGGCAGTCTCGATGTTCTGCGCCGCGGCGATGTCGTAAGCCTCATCGGCCAACGGCTTGAGGATTTGGATTTTCTCCGGCGCCCATATCATCGCCAGACGCTGCGCGAGGCCGTATGCGAATGCCTCCATGAAGTAGTAGGGCACCTCAACATTCTTTCCGTTCGACAGGTCCGCATCTTGAATCTGGCGCACCCGGTAATAGTCGAACGAGGCCTGCGTTCCATCAGGGACCGGCCAGAGCGTCACCTGCGGCGAGAGAAGGCGGTCGAACCAATAGGTCGTCGGGAACCCGCGCTGTTGCGGATTCGGATACGAGGCGTACTCCGAACGCGAGATGGGCAGGATGAGACGGTTGATGGAGGTGCCGCCAGAGGTCTGCACGACATACGCGTCGAGCATGACGATGGTATTCGAGGGCACCGAATAGGTTGCCTGCCCCGCGATGAGCGGGACAGACTGCAGGTCAACGCACCAAAGATTTACGCCTTGACTGCTCCAACGCCCAAGAAGCAGGTTCGACGCCATGCGCGCCGACTCCATGTGCTCTTGAAGGAGTGCAGTGTTCCTGATGCCGCAGAGGTTGAATGCGTATAGCGTCAACTCTCCTAGCGACGGATTGTAGGCATAGGTGCCACTTGTGGCCATGAAGCCTCCAGACCGTCGTTAGAGGGGCACATTGCTCGACTGCAGGAAGACAGAACGCACCGAGCCGGTGCCGCTGTTCAGCACCACGCGCGCGTACATCGGCGCGTATTGCAGGCCCTCGTTGCGGCTTACAGTCTGCGCCACAAGGTTTGCGACGCTCGAGTTCTGCCACGCCATTGAGCCAACCGCCACCGGAATGGACGGGTCGTTCGGGTCGTCGAGAGTCGTCTGCACGGTGTAGTTGACCGTGCCAGTTGCCACACAGTTGACCGAGATGTAGTTCGGAGCCCAGTCATCAAAGCGAACCCACGGCGAGTCGGCAACGCCGTTGGTGCCGACCGTGATGGCGCCCGCAGCGTTGCCAGAAATCGTGATGGAGGTCACCGTCTTGAAACTGGTGTTGGTCGCAACGGTGCTGATGTTCGGACCGGTCACCGTCTCGCTGATGGCGTTGCCTTGCCAGTTCGTGCCCGTGATGGTGAGCGTGCGCGTGGATTCGTTGGCCGCTGTGGTGACCAAAACCCTGCGCTGCACATCGAGAACAGCGACACCATCGACGACCGATGCTCCGTTCAGAGTCAGAGGGCCGGCTACCGGAGTCTGCGAGAGGCAGATGGCGTTTGCGCTTGCAGCGGCGATGGCACCGACTGTGACTTGGGCTTTCTTCATGTGACGCTCTCCTTCAGATTCATCTTAGCACTTCACATCCCATCGCTTGAGGGCAAGATTGATGCGACTGTTCGGGTCATGCGCGGTCTTGGCAGAGGTCAACTTGTCCTTCATGCCGCAGAATCGAGAACGGAAGTTGTCACGCCGTTGCGCGGCTTTCGGGCTGCGCTTCGCCTCTTCTTTCGTCACCGGAGGCTTGATGTCATGCCCCTGCGCGCGCAGAGATGCTCGACCGCGCTCGTTCAGGCCGCCAGAGGGCGACTTGCCTTCTTTCTTCTGCCACGCTCCGCTCATGCGTATCCCCCATGGAAAAACGGGGGCACAGAGGCCCCCGTTGTTCCCGCTGTTGCGCTCCCCGATTACTTCGGGGAGTTGCCGCTCACATTGCGGCCCTTCGGCGGCGTGCCGCCGTGGGCCGAGGTGAACGGGCTCTTCTCGCAGCCGGCGCGGCCACCGCTCTTTCGGGCCTTGCGACCCGCGTGATGAGCAGCCTTGCCTTCCACCGTGCCGGCGTGCTTCTTGGCTCGGCCGCCGCGCTTGCGCTCCTCGGCCTCGTCCTGCACATTCGACTGGTAGGTGTAGCGCAGGTTCTTCTTGGAAGAGTCCTGCGCCGCCTCGTTTACGCCACCACTGGCGCGATGCTTGCGACCTTTCATGTGTGTTCCCCTGAGGTTACGACGGGAAGGACCCGAAGATGCTGCGCCAGTTGTAGTAGCCGAACGAGTACCGCTCGTAGCCCTTCACGAGCAGGTTGTCCGTGACGAAATCGACCTGCATGTCCGTCTCGAACTTGACGCGCTCCATGTAGGAGAGACCGTCGATGTTCGTGAGCAGGAACCACGCGGACGCTGAGGTCAGGAAGTCGTTGACCATGTAGCCTTCCGGCAGGCCGCCGGCGGTGGTCAGGATGGCGTTCACATCGTTGTCCGCGGTGCCCGGGCGAAGTTCCGTCTTCGTCAGACGGATGGCCGTGGGCTCGAGCGCCGGCGGAACGACCAACTTGCGGCCGCGCGCGAAGACCTTGAGCCCGGCTTGGTCGCGGAAGTTGGTGCGGATGGAAATCATCGCGTTCAGCAGCGTGGCTTCGTTGAGTTCCACATCAACCGCGGGACGGTTCGAGACCGTGCCGCCATCGATGGGATGGTTCGTCGCGATGAGCGCGACGCCGTCACCACCGAACGACGCGTTGTAGGTCGTGGCGGTGTTCAGGATGTTCGCGCCGTAGATTTCCTTGGTCTGCTGAAACGACTCGATGAGGCCGAGGTTCGACGGGTGGAACTGCGTCTTGTACAGGTTGTCGTCGATGGCCTTGCGGGTGATGGCGTAGCCAAGAGCGATTTCGTTGTGCTCTTGGTTGTACACGAACCGCTGACCCGAGTTGTTGTCGAACGAGGTCTGCGCACCCTCGGTCTTCAACTGCGCGAGTCCGAGGTACCGCATCTCCGCCGTGCGCTCGAGAGCGAGTTTCGAGTCGTGCTTGGTGAAGATTTTGTCGTACTGAGACGGAATCATCTCGTACTTGCCTTCGATTCCACGGAGACCGGGGAGCAGAAGGTCCTTGATTGCACTCAGATTGACTGCCATGGTCCTTTACTCCTTAGGCAACGCCCGTGAGGGTCTTGGTTTCGACATTGTTGAAGGCGACGATACCGTAGTTGTACGCGCCGGCGTCGGTGCCGTTCGCACCCGGGGGATTCGTCACGAGGCCGACGACCTTGAACGGCAGCGTGGCCGTTGCCGCAGGGGTCACGGAGATGTCGATGAACGCGCCAGAGATGCCGGTGTTCTGGTTGCCGGTACCGTAGGCGAACTGGACATTGGCGCCAATGTCAGCGGCAACGAGGCCGACCGAAGAGGAGCCGCCGACCTGCGCGATGAACTGCGCGTTCGGGTCGTTGACGATGTAGCACTCGACCAACTGGTTGGAGGCGACATCGGAGCCGGGCCACCAGTTGCTCCACACGGTGCGACGCTGCGACACCGAGAGGTACTTGCAGCCGTTGAATACACCGGCAAGGATGCCGGCGCCCGGAGTCGTCGGCTGAATGCCGCCGGTGGTGCCGTTGCGGAAGACAGGGTCGCCGTTGTACATGGCGGCCGTGTTGTGGGCGCAGAAAGTGGTGACCTGCTCGTAGGTCGGCGCCGAACCATTACCTCGAGCCTGACTGAATCCGAAAGGTGCCTGAATGTTGGGCATGACGGAGTCTCCTGAAGGAGAGGCCATCATCGCGCACCGAGGCGACTCAGACCAAGTTTTCTCGAAACCGCTCCGCCGGGGAACGGGAATGATGCTTTTTTACGCCGACATGCAAGGCGTGTCAACAGGTGCGCAAAAAAGAAAAAGGCAGGAACCCCTCTGAGGAAGTTCCTGCCTCTTCTAGGCGCCGTCAATTACGGCGTGAGTTCGCGCGCCTGCAAGTAAGTCACCGTCACCGTCGCGGCTCCGGTCGTGCCGTTTCCGTTCTGCGCCGTGAAGTTCGCAACGACCTGAAGGTCGTCCGTGCCAACATTCGTCGCAGCAGCGTTCGTGAGCGTGCCTCGAGTGGTGGCCAACGCCTTCACATTGGTCGCCGGCTTGAACGCTGTGCCCGCCGCAACCGTGCCGACAGACACGGTCGCCGTGCCAGTGTCGTTGTTCACGGTCGTGACATTCAAGATGACATCGACGATTTGAGAGCCCGCCGGCACCGTCGCAACGACCTGATTAGCCGCGCTTGCGCCGATGATGTCGATGACGCTCGACTGCGCCATCAGGGCCCAACCGACATTCGACACATCCTGACCAACGGTGTTGCCGCTCGTGTTGAGGATGTTGCCGGCCTTAACCGGACCCGTAAAAGTAGTAGTACCCATAAAAGATTCCTCGCAAGTGAGAAAGGCGCGTCAGTCTACTTGCAGTCTGCCGGGTCAGTCTGATGCGCCCAAAAAAAACCCCGGAGGCCCTTTATAGACCTCCGGGGCAATCATCGTCAACCGCTCATTTCTCGGGGACGGGAATCGACTCGTAGGAACGGCCAACCTTCACGAGGCTGTCGGCCTTGTTGGAACGCTCGAACTGGCCCGCCGGAGCAGCGGTCAACTGCTCCTCCTTCTGCCGCACCTGAAGACGCGCGCGGCGAAGTTCGACGGCTCTGGCTTCGTTGGTGATTTCCACGGGCCGCTCCATCAGAATCATGCCCTTGCGCTCGATGACGGCATGCTTGCCGCCATCCGGCATGAACGCGGGATGCCGCGAGGCCGGTACCGGTTCCCACCCGAGGCGCGCGAGGGCCACCTGATGGGCAGCATCTTCCTGCCCAAGAACGCTCTTGCGCTTCCACTCGTAGGTCCACCCCTCTGGGATGGCTTCGAGCGGGATGTAG
>JBIKTI010000303.1:0-3980 GCA_044348205.1 Phycisphaerales bacterium
CGGCCTTCTCTACTCGCGCACGCCGCGGCGGCAGGATGTGCTCGAGGTCCTGCTGGCGGACCCGAAGACGGGCGCATCGCGCCTCGTGGTCTCCGAGCGACAGGACACCTGGCAGGACAACCGCCCAGAGATGCGCTTCCTCGCGGACGGCACGCGTTTCCTCTGGGAGACGGAGAAGACGGGCTTCAAGCACTACGAGCTGCGTTCGCTCGACGGGTCGAATCTGGCGACAGTGACGGCGGGGGAGTGGCCCGCCGAGTCGATCGTGCTCGTCGACGAGGAGGCTGGCGAACTCTGGTTCACGGCCTGGAGCGCGCCCGTCGCCGTGCGGCAGCAGCTCCATGTGGCGAAGCTCGACGGATCGGGCTCGGTGCGCATCACATCGCCCGATCACCATCACTCGAAGTACCGCATCTCGCCCGATGGCGCGTTCGTGATCGCCACCGCCGAGACGACGGCCGAGCCGAAGCACGATGTCGTCTACGGCGCGCCCGTCGCGGGTGGCTCGGGCGCCCGCGCCGAAGGCGTGCTCGTCGCGCGTCTCGGCGAGGGAAGCACCCTGGGATTCGCCACGCATGGCCTCACGCCGAGCGAGCTCTTCATGGTGAAGGCCGCCGACGGCGAGACGGATCTCTACGGCCGCATCGCCTATCCGCCAGCGTTCGACCCGTCGCGCAAGTACCCCGTCATCGTCGACACCTACGGCGGCCCGACCGTTCGCCTCGTCGTCGACCGCTTCAGCGCGGGCGACCCGCGCACGGCGCTCGGGTTCCTCGTCGTCACGGTCGACAACCGCGGCACGCCAGGCCGCGGCAAGGCCTTCGAGAGCGCGGCCTACCTGCGCCTTGGGCAGGTCGACATCGACGACCAGGCGGCAGCGGTCGCACACCTCGCGGCGACGCGGCCCTTCGTCGACGGCACGCGCGTCGGCATCACGGGCCACAGCTACGGCGGCTACATGGCCGCGATCGGCGTGGTGCGCCGCGGCGATGTCTTCCACGCGGCGGTCGCGGGCGCGCCCGTCACCGACTGGCGGCACTACGACACGATCTACACCGAGCGCTACATGCGCACGCCCGCGGAGAACCCAGAGGGCTACGACGCTGGGAGCTGCATCAAGAACGCGGGGAAGCTGACGGGGAAGCTCCTGCTCCTCCACGGCATGCTCGACGACAATGTCCACCCGAACAACACCTTCGCGCTTGCGGACGCGCTGCAGTCGCTCAACAGGCCGTTCTCCATGATGATCTTCCCGAAGGCGGACCACGGGATCTGGAGCCCGTCGGTCGAGAGCCTGCGCTGGTCGTTCTTCGTGGAGGCGCTTGCGCCCGAAGCCCCAGCGTGGGGGCGGAGGGGCGAGACCGCATACCAGGATGGCGCCGCTTCAGAAGGCGCATCGACGACCAAGGAGGGCTCATGACCCAGCTTCCCCCAGATCGCGCGCATGTCGCCACCGAGCAGCGTCACCAGGAGTCGCACGAGCTCGATCGCCTCGCGAGCGCGGAGATCGTGGCGCTTCTCGCGCACGACCAGCGGCGCGCCGTCGAGGCCGTCGAGCAGGCCGCGGGCGCGATCGCTGCGTTCGTCGACGCGGTCGCGGACTCGCTCGCGCGCGGCGGGCGGCTCGTCTATGCGGGCGCGGGGACGAGCGGGCGGCTCGGCGTCCTCGACGCGAGCGAGTGCCCGCCGACCTTCCGCAGCGACCCTGCGCAGGTGGTCGGCGTCATCGCGGGCGGCGATGGCGCGCTGAGGAAGTCGAGCGAAGGCCGCGAGGACGAGGAGGAGGGGATCGCGGCCGAGTTCGAGCGCCTCTCACTCGATGCGCGCGACTCGTTTCTCGGGATCGCCGCGGGTGGCACCACGCCGTATGTGCTCGGCGCGCTGCGCCTCGCGAAGGCGCGCGGCGCGGTGACGGGGTTCCTTACCTGCGCACCGCACGCGGAGCCGGCGTTCTGCGACCACCGCATCGTGCTTGCGACGGGAGCGGAGATCCTGACGGGGTCGACGCGCCTCAAGGCCGGCACCGCGACGAAGATCGCGCTCAACGCGATCACGACCGCTGCGTTCGTGCGGCTTGGGAAGACCTACGGCAACCTGATGGTCGACCTCGCGGCGACGAACGACAAGCTCGTCGACCGCGCGCTTCGGATCTACCGCGAGTTCTTCCCGAACGACACGCGCGAGCAGGCCTTCACGCAGCTCGAGAGGGCGGGGGGGCTTCTCAAGATCGCGCTCGTGATGCGCGCGCGCAGCGAGACGCGCGCCGAGGCCGAACGCACGCTCGCCATGCACGGCGGGTCGCTGCGCCGCGCGATCGGGTGAGCGCGGGCGGTCTTGGATTTTCTCACGGAGGCACGGAGGCGCGGAGGGCAAGTCCTCCAATTGCATCGCGCCACGCTTAGGCAGAGCCTGAACTGAGAGGGGATTCCCTTTCTTCTCGTTTCTTCTTCTGTTTCTTCTTCCTCCATATCGCTGATCGCATCCGATTTCCTTTTGGCCTCCGCGCCTCCGCGCCTCCGTGCCTCCGTGAGAGACCTGATGCGCGTCAGAAAAACGAACACGCGCCGCGATGACTCGCGGCGCGTGCTTTGTCGTGCGTTGTTCTCGCCAGAGGGAGCCGCCGCAGCGGCGACCGCCCCGAAAACGAACACGCGCCGCGGTTCTCGCGGCGCGTGTTCACGCGTTGTTCACGCCAGAGGCAGCCGCCGCAGCGGCGACCGCCCAAAGACGGCTCAGACGCTCTCGTTCAGGCCCTTCATGGCGCGGATGCGGACCTTGCGGCTCGCGGGCTTCGCCTTGATGGTGATCTCTTCGCCGGTGAAGGGGTTCTTGCCCTTGCGCGCCTTGGTGGCGGGCTTGATCGCGGTGCGCATCTTCGCGAGACCGAAGAGGTTGAAGGTGCCGCAGCCCTTCTTGCCGAGGTCTGCCTTGAGCATGTCGGTCATGGTGTCGAACACCGAGACGACCTGCTTGCGCGACAGGCCCGTGACAGCTGCGATGTCCTTGTAGATGGAACCCTTGGTGCGGACCTTGGAAGCGGGCGTGATCTTGATCTTGCTGGCCATGGTGGAATCCTTTCGTGCCTTTGCGACAAGCTCCCTGCTTGTCAGATTCAGGGAAAATAAAGGGGTCGGACCTGCCTTGCAAGGGCTTCGGGCTTCAAAAAGCCCCAAAAAGGCGATGTTTTCGCGGGTTTCGCCGTTTCATGCGCAAATCGCGGGAAAACACGGGTTTTGGGGAGGTCCATCGACCTTCGCCTCCGCTCAGCCAGGCGAGTCGTCGTCGTCGTCGAGGAACGCCGACGGACGCTTCGGCTCCGCGCGCGACTTGCCCGTCGGCGCGAGGAGGGTCGCGGGCTGCGGTGCCGTGGTGGTGGCGATCCGCTGCACCGAGACGCGGTAGTTTCCGATCGGAAGCGTGATGCCGTCCTCGAGGCGCTTTCGGTACCAGCGCTTTCCCTCGAAGAAGACGCCGTTCGTGGAGCCCGCGTCGACAAGCGACCATCGTTCGCTTCCGAGCGCGATCACGGCATGGAGCGGATCCACCGACGGGTCGCAGATCTGGAGGTCCATCGAGTTCGCGCGACCGATGGTGAGGCGAGGCGTGCCGCTGCCCTTCGAGAGGCCGAGGCCGCCGAGGTCGGCGCAGAGGTGGACGACGCCCGCGCGGTCTGTCACCACGAGCACCTCGCGGAGCGCCCGCGCCTCGGTCTCGGCGAGGTCCTCGATCGCGAGGTGCACGCGCCGGCCTTGCTTGCCGTTCGACGGAGCTTCGGCCCGCGCATCGATCCACTCTGGCGCATCGGGCGCCCCGCCTGCGAGCCAGAGATAGACGGAGCCGACCTTGATCCAGGCGTCCGCGGAAAGCGGCGTCGCGCGCACGGCGCCCTGCTCGGTCTCAAGCCCGCCGAGCGAGCCTGCGTCGCAGGCGAGCCATCGGCCGTTCGCCTGGAAGACCAGCGCGTGGCGACGGCTGACAGC
>JBIKTI010000039.1:0-11730 GCA_044348205.1 Phycisphaerales bacterium
CAGGGCACGGCGCTCCACGCGTGCATGATCGGCAAGTACCTCTTCGAGGACCTCGCGAAGGTGCACGCGGAGCACGACTTCGCGAGCGAGTTCCGCTACCGCAATCCGATCGTCGAGGACGGCACGGTCGTCGTCGCGGTCAGTCAGTCGGGCGAGACCGCCGACACGCTCGCCGCGCTCACCGAGGCGAAGCAGCGCGGCGCGCTCGCGCTCGGCGTCGTGAATGTCGTGGGCAGCTCGATCGCGCGCGAGACCGACGCTGGCGTCTACCTGCGCGTCGGCCCCGAGATCGGCGTCGCGAGCACGAAGGCGTTCACGGGGCAGGTGATGGTGAACTCGATGCTCGCGACCTTCATCGGCCGCCGCCGCTACCTGTCGCAGGACCATGTGTCGCACCTCCTGCGCGAACTCGAGGCGATCCCGTCGAAGATCGAGCGCGCGCTCGAGTGGAATGGCCGCATCCGCACGGCGATCGCGAAGTACATCCATCGCGAGAACTGGCTCTTCCTCGGCCGCGGCGTGAACTACCCCGTCGCGCTCGAAGGCGCGCTCAAGCTCAAGGAAATCTCGTATATCCACGCCGAGGGCATGCCCGCGGCCGAGATGAAGCACGGCCCGATCGCGCTCATCGACAACGGGATGCCCGTGGTGTTCGTCGCCACGCGCAACTCGCAGTACGAGAAGGTGCTCTCGAACATCGAGGAAGTCCGCTCGCGCGGCGGCCATGTCATCGCCGTCGCGACCGAGGGCGACGACGACATCAAGCGCCTGGCGCAGGAGGTCTTCTATGTGCCCGACTGCATCGAGATGTTCCAGCCCCTCCTCACGGTGATCCCGCTGCAGCTCCTCGCCTACCACGCCGCCGTCATGCGCGGCAAGGATGTCGACAAGCCGAGGAACCTCGCGAAGAGCGTCACGGTGGAGTAGCACTCGCCGCTGCGGCGGCTTGCTTTGGCGGGTGCAACGGCTTGTGGACTCCGAGGCGCGCTGCTGTGGCGAATCGCTTGGTTGTGTGCATTGATCGTCCGCCGCGACACACATGGGTGCCCGCATGCTTCAGCATGCGGAACTGGTGATGTCAGCCTTCCACGCCGCCGAGCGCGGAACCGAGCCATCGAGCGCGACAGCGAGCCTCCGCAATGGCGACCGCCCAGGGCCGTGCCGCATCGCCGCCGGTGACGGTGCCATCGAACGCGCGAGCGGCGTGACGAAGGCCATCTCATGTCATTGACGACCGCGCGGAGAATCCCGCAGGCTTCATTCACTCGCACTCATGCGTTCGGTCGCGAAGTCCGTGCGACCCGAGCAGGGAGCGGTCACGCAGGCTTCAAATAGTTCAACAAGATGCAGTACAAGCATTTTGCAAAGTAACTATCGCGCGGTACATTGTGACAGTTCACGGCCCGCCGTTGCGGCCGCAGCGCATGTCCCAGCCTCGAGGCCCTGACGATGCGACAGACAATCTCGCGATACCTGACGGCGATCCCGTGCATGCTTACGGCGGCAGCTTGCGCGCTTTCTGCAGGGACGAACATGCTTGCTCCGCGGAGCGCGGAGGCGACGCCGCTCGTGTACGCAGACACCGGATCGAGCGGGATGCCTCCTGCGTTGGCCGTGTTGCTCGCGACCGCCGTGTCCCCGCCCGTGAATCCACCGCGCCCGCCAAACCCGCCCGAACGCTGGTTTGGCGACGATGGCCAGGGCGTAGGGGCGCCGCCGGGTGGCGGAGGCGGCTCCGGCGACGACTCCTCAAGCGGCGGAGGTCTGCCGCTTCCGCACGACTGCAACCAGAACGGTGTGCCCGACCTGATCGAGCCGAGCCCTGACTGCGATGGCGACGGTGTCTCGGACTGGTGCCAGATCGTGGAGGATCCCCTCCTCGACTGCGATGGCAACGGCGTGCTTGACCTCTGCGAGATCGGCCTGCCGGGCGGCGAGGCGGACTGCGATGGCAACGGCGTTCTCGATGCGTGCCAGCCCGAGTTCCAGCTCGGCGCCGGCACTTCCGATTGCGATGGAAACGGCGTGGCGGATGCCCTCGACATCTGCCGCAACCCAGGGCTTGACTGCGATCGGGACGGGGTGCTCGACTCCTGCCAGTGGCAGGGCGGCGAGGGAGATTGCGACGGCAATGGCGTCCCCGACGCGTGCGAGATCGGCGACGATCCGACGCGTGACTGCGATGGCAACGGCGTCTTGGACATTTGCGAACACGGAGGATGCGGGATCGGCTTCGAGGACGGCCCCCTCTATCTCGGCGATGGAGACTGGGGGCGCTGGGGCTTCGTGCTTCCGCCCGACTGCGGGCAGCCCAAGTTCTCGGTGGACTACGGCCCGGTTGAGTTCATGCTGTGGGACGGCGAGCATGCGCACTTCATGGCCCACCAGCTCAGCCCGAGCCAAGGCCCCGTGCTGGCGCAGCTTCGCGTGACCACGAGCTGCAATGGTTGCGAGTGCACCGAGACGGTTCAGGTGACGGTCGAGGCGTACTCCCACGTCAAGGTCGAGGCTCGAGCCTTCATTCCCTGCGAAGCGGTTGGACTTGTCCTCCCCGGAACCGGCGCCGTGCTTGTGTTCGGCGGCGACTGCAGGGGGTTTTCCTGCGAAGAGTTCGGCCTTCCGACGAATGGCCTCACCCCAAGCTCGCGCGTCATCGCGGGGCTCGGCTGCTCTCTTCGGCTCGAGCGGTTTGCGGCTGGATGGTCGGCTCCTTGGAGCGTCACGCGGCCGACTCGGGAGGCAGCTGCGTGGATCCAGCAGCATCCTTCGCAGAGCCTTGTTTGCAATGGAGAAGCAGTTCCAGTGGCGAGCACTGGGTCGCAGTGCCTTTACGACGTCGTGTCATGGGATCCGGACTGCCTTCCTGCCGGCATAAACCCAACTCCCACCGCGGTCGACCGATCGACCTGCGCAGGCACAGCGCCCGGCGTGCTCTACGTGGGCGCCCCGCGCTACAAGCAGATCAAGCTTGAGCTGGCGGCCGCGAACTCCTGTCTTCCGAGCCCCGACATCAATCTCGAGGTCGATGTTTGGTTCTGGCAACGCTGCGATCCCATGACCGGCATGGAGAACGCGCGCGTCGATTTCTCCGGCGCCCACGATCTCTTCCCAGCGTACGAGCTGGTCGTTCAGGAGGAGCGCCCAGCCGATGTCAGGCGAGGCTGCCTCTACACTTGTCCACCGATTGGCCGACCAGAGGACCTCGCTGCGGGTCCCGGGTGGTTGCAGTTTGGAGCCCGCATCACGTTTGGTCCGCCGCCAATGCATGCCTCTCACCTCATCACCGGGTGCCCGCAATCTGTCCCGACAGCGCAGTACTGGAAGCCGCTGAGTGCGTACTTCGATTGACTTGGCGTGGGCCGACCGCCGATGCCGACTTGCGGTCTGGGCGAGTGGTCGATGCGCCTGAGCTTCGGCCTACGATCTCTCCAGTGAGCATGGTGCTGCGGTCGTCGGGTACTCCAGCTCTCTGTTCGTCTTTCTTCAAGTCCCATCGGAAGGATGCCTCGACACATGCATCGGTATTTCGCCTCATCTCCGCGGAGCAGACGGTCTCTCGCCGCTGCGCTCGGGCTCGTCGTAGGCTTCACGCTCTGCACCCCTGCGCTTCAGGCAAGCCACGACGACCCCGCGGTCACTCGGGCTGTCGCCGCGCTCCTCAGGGGCGAGAAGGACGCGGTCGAGGAAGCGTGGCGCCTCCCGCCGCATCAGATCGATCTGGTGGCCACTCGGCTTGTCGAGCGGTGGAAGCGTGACCCGAACGGCATCGCGCTGCAGCGTGGGGCCGACATGCAGGAGCTCGCAGTAGGGGGTCCTCTCTTTGCGCTTCGGGCGCTCACACAGGATCGTCCGCCTCTGCCCGGAGGCGCTCCGAAGATCCTAGTGGACGAGGTCAGTCGGCTTGTGCTCCAGCCGCCAGATGCACACGCGTCCAGGTGGGTCATCGGGCGCTATCAGGAGCAGTCGAAGCTGATGCTCGAGATCGCATGCGTCGCAGACGGCCCAGGCCGCATGGAGGAGCGCCTCAGCAGCCTTGCGCCGCTTCCGGCGCTGGCATACGCGGGTGGCATGATGCAAACTGCGCGAGTGGCGATGGAGGAGGGCGTACGGGGCTGGACTAAGGCAGACGCCATGAAGGTCCTCGACCGGGTCTCCGACGAAGCGATCTGGTTTCTCTCCGAGCCTGACGCCGCGCAGGTGCTTCGCACGCAGCCCGTGATCGAAGGGATCACTGGAATGATCGGGCTCGTGGCGATGAAGTCGGATGTCCCCGAGGAGCAGCGCTTCGCGGCGGCGCGGTGCTTTGCAGAAATCACGGATGCATACTCGACGCTTGTGCCGCGCGATGCAGGCACACCACCGCGCTTCGAGGGGGCCGTGGTGATCTCTCTGGCGGTCCTGAGCGGGTACGAGTGGGAGAGTGGCAGGATCTTCCTTCCCGAGCCAAAGTCGGTGGAAGCCTCGATCCATCGGCTGGCGGAGTTCGACGGCGAGCGCCTCTCCGAGCGGACTCTTGGCGCCATCGTCACGCTGCTCGACTCCGCGTCGAGACAACTTGGTGTGTTTGCTGCGATGCGCGAGCAGTATGCGGCGCGAAAGATCGGAGCGGAGAAGGAGCCCGGCGTCGATGGGGTCTGCGACGCCCTTGCCGCGCTCGTGCGCCGCATCCACGCCATTCCTCCGTCGCACGCGGCCTGGAGCGAGGAGAACCGATGCCTCTGGATTGAAGCCGTCGACCGCGATCGCGGTGGCGAGCACGAGGCGAAGTGCGCCGCGATCGCCGCGGCGTGGGCAACGGCCCGCGCGGGAATCGACCCGGAGTGGCGCGTGGCCTGCACCAAGCGCGCGGAGACCGACGCAGCGGAGCGCGAGACGCGCCGCGCGGATCGCCAGGCGCGGCGCGAGGCGTGGGAAGCACGCCTCCACGAAGGCGCAGAGAAGCCGAAGGACTCCTGACACGCCCGCCCGCCGTGCCGCCGACCGTCGCGATGTCCGCGCCACCCGAGCGGGGAGGGGTCAGGCGGGATGCGGCATATTCAACAGGCAGCGGCACAAACATCTTGCAAAGGAATCACCGCGCGGTACATTGTGACAGTTCGCGGCCCGCCGTTGCGGCCGCAGCGCATGTCCCAGCCTCGAGGTCCCAGCCTCGAGGTCCCAGCCTCGAGGTCCCAGCCTCGAGGTCCTGACGATGCGACAGACACTCTCTCGATACCTGATGACGCTCCTGTGCATGCTTGCCGCAGGGACCTGGATACTGCCTGTGGGGATGCTCGGTATCGCACCGCGGCAGGCATTGGCGGTTCCATTAGTCCCTTCGTCCACCGGATCAAGCGAGGGATCTGAGGCTGCGGCGAAGTTGGACAGAAGCGCCGTTGGGCGGGCGTGGTCGGCCGTGACGGGCCAGAGCGCTGCGGCTTCGCTTGCGGTCATTCCCAACTCCCGAGGAAATGGCCTGCACTTGGCGGAGATCTACTCGCTTGTTCACGCAGAGAGCCTCGACGAGGCGATCGACGGATCGCACCTTACGAGGCTGGTGGCTTGGGATGAGGAGGCCAGCGTCGATCTCTTCAGGCTGAATGCGGACAGCGGTTCCGAGGCCACGGTCGGCAGCGTCGGCTTTATCGATGTACGCCTCGCGGCAGGAACGCTGCATACCGATGGCGGCGCGGCCAGTCGTGTCTTCCTGGCCTTGATGCTTGACGCGCACCTGCCTCTGGAAGAACAGGGCCAGCCGCAGTTCCGCGGATCCCAATTGGTGCCGATTGATACGCACAAGAGCGTCGAGTCGGCACGCGAGTTGGTCGACATGGGGAGCGGGCTCGCGGAGCAGTTCAGCTTCACGCCGCTCGAGTCCGGTGAGTTCCTCGCGCAAGCACGGGATGGGTCGGGCGGATCGGGCGGGCTGGCCTGCATGAACAGCAACTGGATCGGGACGAACGGCGTGCAGTGCTGTGCGAATCAGGCGATCTACAACCAGGCATTGGCCGCCTGCTGGGCGCGGCTGATGTCGGGTCTGCTGGCTTGCTTCAGCGACGTAATCATTCGGACTGGCGCAATTGTGGTCGGCTGCATTACGGTCGCCGCGGCTTGCATCCCATTTGGCGGTCCGAAGGCGTACTTCATATGTCTGGTAGCCTGTATGGGGTTGGCCTCGTTTGGAAGTATGGCGGTATTCTACGCATGCGTCGGACAGCGAATCTTTGATCTCTGGGCCTGTCGGGCCGATGCGGCAGCTCAGTACGCCCGGGATCTTCGTGACAGCGGCTGCTGGCCACCGCCGGAGGGATACGAGCCATGAGCATGACGGATCAAGACCGTGCGTTCGCGCGACGTCGGTTCTATCTCTGGGCCGCCATGGATGTCGTGCTCTTGACCGCGATTTCAGTCGTCGGATTGGCGTTGAATGGATTTTTCGGACTTTGGATGCTCGCAGATCCACCTCAGCGCGGCGAGAGCATTCTGAGCGGACCGATGCTCGCGTGGCTCGCTGGCGCGGGGGCGTTGGGTCTGATGCCCGCCGTCGTTGCGCCCTTGACGCTTTGGTGGCGCTATCGCCAATTCAAGCGACAACACCCGAGCGGCTGAAGGTTCAAGAACGCAGTTCGCGCGGATGTGCTTGGGCGATTGTGTCGGGACAGAACTCATTTCGCTCATCGCATGCACCGTTGCATGGCAGTTTGCGCTCTCCTAAGTTGACGTCTGAATGTGCGGTATCGAAGACTGTCACATCATCGGCGCAGCCGGGGCAGTCGCGCCGCAGCGCCCCGATTTCCGGGACCTGAACTTCGATGGCGAGGTCGGCATCTCCGACATCATCGACCTGCTCGATACGTCCGGAGGCGTGGTCGTCGATCCGAGCATCGCCTCGAAGAGCGATCTGAACGGCGACGGCATCGTCGACTCGTCGCCGCGATCCGCCACAGTGTGCGACCACCCGATCAGGCTCGGTCGAGCGGATCTCAGAGAAATTCAATGCGAAGCGGTGTGCAGGCCTTGACTACGCACAGCGAAGAGGTAACTTGTGACAGTTCGCGGCCCGCCGTCGTGGCCGCAGCGCATGTCCCAGCCTCGAGGTCCCAGCCTCGAGGTCCTGACGATGCGACACACACTCTCTCGATATCTGATGACGCTCCTGTGCATGCTTGCCGCAGGGGCCTGGATCCTGCCTGTCCATACGCTTGCGGCGCCGGTACCGATGCCCTTGGCCCAGGATGGCGATGAAGGCGCATTGGACCTTGACCCGACTTCCGCCATCGCCGTTGAGAGCGTTGCGGGAGTGGTTCTCCTCCCGAGAGAGATGGCTCCCAGCGAGCCAGCGCCGGGCATTGAAGTGATTCTGTTGCTCGACTCGCAGGCGGTTCCCGAGGAGTGCCTGGCGCTGCTCGGCCTTGCGACCCCAGAGGGTGCTGGGTCGGCCAACGCGCCTGTCGAGGTGCGTGTCGAGTTGCACTCAGTCGCTGTTGCATTTGTGCGCAAGGGTGAGTCCACCATCCGCTTTGGATTCGGACTTCGGTCGGACGTCGTGGTCACGGTGCAGTCACAGGCTTCCGGGACCTTGGCACAGGCCGAATCATTTCAACTCGTGTCCGAGACGGCAAGCGCAGGAGAAGCCGTCGATGGGTCCCTGCAACTGTGGAGTCAGGTCTCGCAGGCAGCCCCTGCACCTGCGCCGCCGTTTCCCTACTACTCGACCTGCGTGACGCTTTGCCTGACGGAAGTCCACAATCAGTGGTGGGGGGTGGTCATGGACTGCATCGCCTACTCCGGCATTGGTGCCGCCCTCGTCTCGGGGGCGGCCGTGCTCGCTTGCCTGCTTACTGGTCCCGGTTGGCTTGCGTGCGTTACGGCGTTGCTCACAGGAATAGGTATCGTCACTGGGATGGTGTGGGCTTCCTGTCTCGCGAGCTACCTCGCAGCGATGGCCCTTGCGATTCCTGTATGCACTGCAGGATGCGCGTTGTAGGAGGTGTGCCATGGAGGTGATGAAGCCGTTTCCAACGATGACGCCGCTTCAGACGATCTTTCTCATTCTGTTCTCGTTGGTTCTCTGGCAGGCGTTTCTGATCTTGCTCATCAAGACCCGAAAGATCGACTCGCGGTTGCAATCGCCATTCGGAGCCATCGTGTTCCTGCAGGCGGTGGGCGTGCTGGTGCTCCTGGTCGACGCCATTCACCGCTGGTTGAATCAGTGATCGCAGTGCGCGTGCGGCGCACAGAGCGGTCGACCGATGTGGCCTCGCCGCCTTGCCTTGCATGCGACACGCGCGGCCGACCTCGGTCGAAGGCCACGAGGCGGATGACGCCTGCCGTCACCCTCGCGCGATCTGCCTGTCCTGCATCGGGCCGAGCATGGCGACGGCCATGGCCGCGCCGACCATGCAGAACAGCATGTCCCATTGCGCGTCCCACACATCGCCTTGCGCGCCGAGGAAGTTGATGCTGTCCTCGCCGAGGAGGAGCGCGCTTGCGAACTCGAGCAGCTCGAACAGCGCGCTGAACGCGAGGCACATGCCGACGACGATCACCGAGAGCCAGCCGCGCCCCGCGACGATCGCCTTGCGGATGAAGACCTCGCGCCAGATGAGCGCGGGCGCGAAGCCCTGGATGAAGTGCCCGAGCCTGTCGTAGTCGTTGCGCGGCCTCCCCATCCACTCCTGCACCCAGAGGCCGATCGGCACATGGGCGTAGGTGTAGATCCCGCCGACGACGAGGATGACGGCGTGCACGACCACGACCCAGAAGGTGACAGCCGTCGCGGGAAGCCTGCGCAGCCAGAGCACCCAGAGCGCGATCGCGGCCACGACCCAGCAGACCTCGAGCGCCCAGGTGAGGCGGTCGAAGGGGTCGATGCCGCTCCAGACGAGGAAGAGCGCGAGGCCGACGACCGTCCAGTCGCGCAGCGAGATCGGTGGTGCGGAGGGCCGCATGCGCGCAGCGTACGGCACGCGGCGCGCGGCGTCAGTTCGCGCCCGAGCTTGCGGGCGCCGTGCCTGCCGCCGGCGCAGCAGGCGCGGGTTCGGCCGCCGGAGTCTTCGCGTCCTTCTCGGTGCCCGTCTCCGCGAACTCTGCGGGAACAGGCTCCTTCAGCGCCTTCTCGATCGCCTCGATCACGCGCGCGCTGTCGGGCGCCATGGTCGACGCGAAGAACTGCGCCGTCTTCCCGTCGCGCGAGACAAGGTACTTGCCGAAGTTCCAGCCGGGAAGCTCGCCAGTCTTCGTGCCGAGGCACTCGAAGACGGGCGACTGGCCCTCGCCCGACTTCACGCGGATCTTCTCGAACATGGGGAAGCTGACGCCGTAGCGCGTGCTGCAGAACTCGCGGATCTGCGAGGCCTCCGCGAACTCCTGCCCGCCGAAGTCGCCGCTCGGGAAGGCGAGGACCTCGAAGCCCTGCGCGCGGTACTTGTCGGCGATCTTCTCGAGCGCCGCGTATTGGCCCGTGAGGCCGCAGCGGCTCGCCACATTCACGACGAGCGTGACCTTGCCTCCGTGCTCGCGGAGGTTCGTCTCCTCGCCCTCGAGCGTGCGCACGGGGAGGTCGTAGAGCGTCGCATCCTTCCACTTCGCGGTGAGTGCCGAGTCCTCGGGCGCGGACTGCGAGCAGGCGAGGCCCGTGACGAGTGCGACGGAGCCTGCGACGGTGGCGATGAATCGATCGAGCATGGTGGTTCTCGGATGAAGAAACCCGATGTGGGGCGCCGCACGGGCGCGCTGGGCGGAAGTCGGGGCGGAAGTCGGGGCGGAAATCGGGCCGGAGTTCGGGTCGGAAGGCGAACGGGCGAGCGCGCGTCTTCGCCCCGCCCGCGCCTCGGATGCACCGCGGCGTGGAGTCGCAGGAACCCGTAGAGTAGCCCCGCCTCATCAGGAGTCGCCCCATGCGCCGTCGACGAATTCCCGCCATCGCAGCCTGCCTCGCCCTTCTCGCGGCGCCGTCCCTTCTCGCGGCGCCGTCCCCCTTCGCGGGTCGGGACGCCGTCGAACGCGCCCTCGGATGGATCCCCGAGGACTCGATCAGCTTCATCCTCGTGCCAGAGCTGAAGCGCGCGAGCGACGACATCGCTGCGCTCGTCGAGGCGACGGGGCAGGGCGGCATGCTCTCGATGGGGCGCCCGATCGATGTCCTGAAGGCGCAGCTCGGGATCGGCGCGAACCTCGACGAGAAGGCCCCGATCGTGGCCTACTACCCGCCGGGCGCACCTGCGGCGCGGGCGGCGCAGGCGGCTGGGGACGGCGCGGCCGCTGCCCCTGACGCGCCAGCGACGCCGGAACTCCCCGTGGTCGTCGTCGGCGTCACAGACGCGGACGCCTTCCTCGCTGCGAACTTCACGGCTGTGCCGGAGTCGGGCGAAGACGCCTATCGCACATCGAACGGCCTCGTGCTCTTCGCGCGCCGCCTCGACGGGCGCGTGGCGCTCGCGCAGCGCCGCGAGCTTCTGCCCGCAGCCGACGCCCGCGGGATCGGCGAGCGCTTCCGCGCGCGGCTTCAGGCGGAGGAGTCCGAATGGCTCGCCCGCGCGGACCTCCTCGCATGGGGGTCGCGCGACGCGCTGCGGCAGGCGGTCGAGTCGGCGCGCGCCCTCGACCTCGTCGCGATGCGCGAGGCGATGGAGGCGGAGGGCATCGCTCCACCCGATGGCGCGGCCCCGGCGGCCGCGGTCGCGGGCGGCCCCGACGCAGCGCAGGTCGAGCGCTTCCGCGAGAAGAGCCTCGAGGTCCTCGACATGCTCGCAGACGGCATGGTCGTCGTCGACGCGGACCCGCTTGGCCTCTTCGTCGCGGCGCTCGGCGTCGCGGAGCCCGACTCCGCGCTCGCGAAGCTGACGGCGGGCGGCGAGGGCCGCGCCGCGCGCTTCGACAGGCTTCCCAAGAACCCCTTCTACTTCGCCTTCGCGGCCGACATCGACGGCCTCGGCGGGGCGGCGAAGCTCGGCGAACTCCTCGATTTCGGAGGGGTCGAGCGCAGCCTCCTCCCAGAGTGGGTCTTCACCGAAGGCGCAGATCTGCGCACCGTGCAGCTTGCGGCCTATCCCTCGAAGCTCGGCGTCGCGATCGGCGGGGCGCTCAACGACTCCGCGCTCGTCCTCGGCTCGCGCAACCCCGCGCGAACGCTCGCGCGCATCAAGAGCTCGATCGAGTCGTCGCGCGGCGAAGAGGCGGGCGTGCGCCGCGAGCCCGCATGGGAAGACGCGCGCACGCTCAAGTCTGGCGAGGTCGCGGCCGCGTTCGAGGTGAAGGAGACGGTGTTCGACGCGTCGCAGCGCCCCGCGCTCGACATCGAGCGCGTCTCGCGACAGTTCATCTTCGGTTCGCGCGGCATCCACGGCCTCGCGCGGCAGACGAGCGACTCCGTCGTCGTCACCTTCAGCCAGCGCCCCGATGTCCTCGGCCGCGCGCTCGAGAGCGCGCAGGGGCCGAACTCGCTCGCGAGCGACCCCGTCGTCGAGTCGATCGAGGAGTGGCTTCCCGCCGACCGCGATGTCGAGGCGATGATCGGCGTCGGCCGCGTGGTGAACCTCGGCAGCCAGATCGCGTCGAGCTTCGTGAGCGCGGAGCAGCTGCGCGCGATCGTGCCCGACATCGAGGCCGACGCGGAGCCCGTCGCGTTCGCGCTCTCGGTCGACGAAGGCCGCGTGCGCACCGTCGTCGTCGTGCCTGCGGCCGTGCTGCGGATCGCGGCGGGATTCGGCACGCGCGCCGCAGGGGGCGCAGGAAGATGACATCCGACGG
>JBIKTI010000040.1:0-11727 GCA_044348205.1 Phycisphaerales bacterium
GTCCCTGACCTTCCCCCGCTCGCGCCTCCCACTCGCCCATGCCCGATCTCTTCCCCACCACGCACGCCACCTGGCTCGAGACCGAACTCCTCGAGCGCCCCGATTCGGCGCGTGCGCATGTGATGTCGCGCTACGCAGAGCCGCTCGCCGCCTACATCCGCGCGTCGAGCCTGCGCGCGCTCGGCGAACCGAACGAGCTCGTGAACGACTTCCTCGCGTCGCGTCTCGCAGACGGCGCCTATCTCGCGCGCTGGTCCGCGAGCGGGCTTCCGCTCCGCCGCTGGCTCGTGAACGGCCTCATCGCGCACGCCCGCAACCGCGCCGACACGGAAGGTCGACGCCGCGCCTCCCGCGCCGCCGTCGACCCCGCGCATGTCGCAGACTCGACCGAGACGAGCGCGCTCCTCGCGCTTGAGCGTGCGTGGGCGATGCGCGCGATGATCGAGGCGCACGACCGCGTGCGCAGCGAGCTCGACGCAGACGGAAAGAGCGCGTGGTGGGAGCTCTTCCGCCTCCACTCCGTCCAGGGCGTCGCCTACGCCGACGCCACGCGCGCGACGGGGCTCCCGCTCGCGAGCGCCTCGCACATCAACCGCGTGGTCGCCACGCGCCTGCGCGAGGCCCTTGCCGCGATCCTCCTGCGCGACGGCATCCGCGCGGACGACATCGACCGCGAGCTCGCGACCATGCAGGACCTCCTTTCGGGCTGAGGATTCGCGCCGTTACGATTCGTGGGTGCCCGACCACCCCGTCGAATCGATCTGCATCGGCTGCGGCTACCCGCGCAGGGGCCTCGAGCGCGGCGCGCGCTGCCCCGAGTGCGGCATGGACGGGCTCGATAGGAACCATGTGGTGCATGGCGTGCCCGCGTCGGATTCGCCTCTCATGCGCGGCACGCTGGTCGTGAACGGAATCATCGCGCTCGTCGCCCTCGTCTGGCTGTACGACATGGTCATTTCGCGGTTCTCGCTCGGCTTGAGCGCCATCGCGTCCGCGTGCATCTGCGCCGCGCTTCCCTTCCTCACGACGGTTCTCCTCGCGGTGAGCTTCGTGCGCGGTCGCCGCGTCGTCGAGGGCCTCTACGGCCCGACGAGCGTCTCGTCGACGATGTGGGTGGTGCATCCGAAGGGAATTGCCGTGTGCACTGGGGCGACGCGACGATGGATCCCCGTCGAGGCGATCGAGCGGATCGAGTGCACCGACTCCGTGTTCGGCGCGCTGTCGACGATCCGCATCATCGCGAAGACCCTTCCGATGCGGAGCTTCCTCGGCGGCCCTCCGACGCTCTTCCTGCGCGGCCCGAAGGAGACGCGTCGCGAAGAGTGGCGCGCGATCCGCAGGATCCTCGGGCTCGCATAGGAACGGACCCGCTACGCAGCGCCGCGTCGCTCAGGCCGCTCGAGGTGCAGGTTGTCGAGCGCCTCGCGCACGATGCGCGTGCTCCACCCTGTCTCGCCCGCGATGCGCGCGATCTCGTCGTCGAGATCCGCGTCGCGCAGGCCCGTCTCGCACGACGCAAGCCGCCGCGCACCGAGATGCCGCCGCAACGCATGGAGATAGTGATCGCCCGGCACGCGCTCGCCGACATCGTCCTCGAGGACGATGCGCATGCGCTCTGCGTCGATCTCATGCCATCCGTCGATCTCGCTCCGCATGACGAGGCTCTGTCCGATCGTCCGCGCCACATCGGGAACCGAGCCAAGCACGCGCGCGAGATGATCGAACGCCTCGGGTGCGATGACGATCCCGCGTCTTCGCATCGCGCGGGCGACCGCGCGCGCCATGGCCCGCGGCTCCCTGCGGAGCTCGAAGGTGTGCGTGAAGCGTCGCATGGGAAGCCCGCCGATGTCGCGCACGCGGTGCGTGGTCGCGATCACGGTCAGGCGCTGCCCCTGCGGCACCTGCGGCATGGGCGCCTGCGGCTCGTGCATGCGCGCGGACTCCGCGATCGCGCGGTCGAGCTCGTGCTCGGCGGTGTCCGCATGTTCCGCCCCGCGCCGACCGCGACGCGGCCTGAATGGGGGCGGGACGCCCGTTCCCATGGCGTGCCCGATCATGAGGTCGCATTCTGCGTCGAGTCGGTCGATGTGGCGGATCAGGAGCACGCCGCGTGGACCGATCGACGCAAGCATCGATCCGAACACGAGGGGCTCGATGCCGATCGATGCGTCGATCTCGACGAATTCCGTGGGCGCGTAGTCGCGCACCAAGGCGCGGGCGAGGAGCGTCGTTCCGCTCCCCGCGTCGCCGGCGATCAGAATGTGCTCGAGCGTCCGATTCTCGCGCAACGCTGTGCGCACGAGATGATCGAGCGCCTGGGGAATGCGCGAGTCGCTGAGGAAGTGCGCGACGGTCGGGACGACGAAGAACCCGTCGTCGCGCGAGGTCGCTCCGAGACCGTGCGGGTCGACGAGCGCATCCGGCAGCGGCTCGTCGGTCGTCCTCTTGTTGATTCCGTTCGTCCCCTCCGTTTCATCCGCCCCGTCTGCACCGCCAGCCATTCCATCCGCGCCATTGGTCATGCAGCCTCCTGTTGCTGTCGCCGCTTGTTCTCTCTTCCACGAAGCCACGCCACGCGCCGTGTGCTTCACGCGCGGTGCGCAGCACACCGCCGCGCGCATGCGCCTGACATCGATCCATCGCCAGATTCAGTTGTGTGTCGTCGGTCGCCCGACGGGGTCCGTCCGTGCACCGCCCGCGCGTCCTCTACCCGCAGCCGTCTGTTCCTGTGGCGCGAGTGTAGGCAGCCTCCTTGCAGGCGGTGCGCGCAACAAGGGCCCTTCCTCCATCTTCGCGCGAGTCAGCATGCCTGGGGAAAAACCACGCCGCCCGTCGGAGTCCACGGGGCCGTGCGGACTCGAACGGGCGAACGGGTGTCAAACTTCCGGACGGAGGATGATCCGCGTGGTCGTGCCTGGCGGTTCCATCACCGTCGGAGATTGGGCTGCTTACTTCTTGACGCCTTCGAGGGCGACCGTGACCCGCACGGAGTCGCCGAGCGTGCCCTTGTCGAGGCCGTACTTCATGCCGAAGTCGCTGCGCTTGACGGTGAAGATCGCCTCGATGCCCGCGCGCGGGCCCATGCCCATGTCGGCGAGGCCCGTGACCTCGATCGCGGCGGTGATCTCCTTGGTGACGCCGTGCATGGAGAAGTCGCCGACGACGGAGAAGGTGCCGTCCGCGTTTCGCGAGACCTTCTTCGACTTGAAGGTCAGCGCAGGGAACTCCTTGGCGTTGAAGAAGTCGGGGCTCTTGAGGTGGTTATCGAGACGGGGCTCCGCTGTATCGACGCTCTCCGTGGCGACGGAGATGTCGAAGACCGTTGGAGCGCCCGCTGCGTCGAAGCTCATCGAGCCCGAGACATCATTGAAGCGCCCCCAGAACTGACCCGCGCCGAGGTGGTGCACGCGGAACATGGCGTGGGAGTGGACATTGTCGATGCCGTAGGTGGTCGCCTCCGCTGCGCTTGCTGCGGGAGCCGGGGCCGGGGCCGTTCCAGTCTGGACGGGTGCGCGGAAGCCGACGAGCGCGCAGGCGGCGAGGGCGAGGATCGATGCAGAGGCGATGGTCTTACGCATGGGGACTCCGAAAAATGGTTGAGGTGTGCTTCGAGCCGCTTCCAAGCAAGGCCCGTCCGACGGGGCAACGGATACCCGCTGAGAAGCGCCCCGTTTCGGTGCGTGTGTTGCTTTGGATTGCGGAAACCCGCGCAATCGCACAAAATCAGAAGGGAACACAGGAGATCACACGCCACAACGAGTCACAAAGACACACAAGAAGCGCGGTTTCGGACTGCTTAAAGAGCGGAAACGACCTTTAATCTGGTTTCAAGTCCACCCAAGCGACCCGCTCCAGTGCGATGAAGAGTATTTGTGACTTGTTTAAGGGCTCTCCAAGGCCTGATGTGGCGCGACGGCGCTCGGAAGCCCTGCTCGCCGCCCTTGGTCTCGGCAAGTGGTGAAGAACTTCGACCGTCCGAACTCGACTGCTGAAGCAGGTCCGAAGCTCGACCCCGCACACCGACTCTGTGGTCACGGTCACGGCTCGCGGTAGCATGGCGGGATGCTCGCGCCGATTGCGTTGGTTGTTCTGCTTGCTGGTTCGACCCCCCTCGCGACGCATCGCGCCGAAGCCCAGACTGCGCATGGAGATGGAAGCGGCGGCAACCCCGCCCAAGCGACCCCCCCTGCCCTGCCCGAAGGCCTGGCCCAGTCCGTGGCCAAGATCAAGCCCCTCGAGGGCTTCGGGCGGGCGACCATCGCCGTCTACCCCTTGGTCGATGACCCCGTGGCCTTCACCATCGACGACCAGGGCCACTTCTACTTCGCGGAGAGCGATCGCCAGGAGCGTGGGGTGGAGGACAACCGCTCGAGTTCATTCTGGCTGCTCGACGACCTCGCTGCGGAGACGGTCGAGGACCGCCTGCGCATGTACGAGAAGTGGGCGGCGAAGCGCGAGGGCGGCATGGCCTACTACTCGCGCCACGACGACAGGGTCTCGCGGCTCGCGGATCTCGATGGCGACGGCGTGCCCGAGTCTCGCACAGTCTTCGCGGGCCCCTTCAACGAGCCGCTCGACGGAACGGGAGCGGGCGTCATCGCGTTCGAAGGCGACATCCTCTACACGAACATCCCGCATCTCTGGCGGCTCACAGACCTCGATGGCGATGGCGTCGCCGAGCGGCGCGTGCGCGAGTCGAGCGGCTACGGCGTGCGCGTGGCGCTGCGCGGCCACGACATGCACGGACTCGCGGTCGGCTACGACGGCAAGATCTACTGGTCGATCGGCGACAGGGGCTACAGCGTGCGAACGGCCGAGGGTTCGGTGCTCCACGACCCGCGCTCGGGCGCTGTGTTCCGCATGAATCCCGACGGCAGCGAGCTCGAGCTCTTCGCGACGGGACTGCGCAATCCGCAGGAGCTCGCCTTCGACAATCACGGCAACCTGTTCACGGGCGACAACAACTCCGACGGCGGCGACAAGGCGCGCTTCGTCTACATCATGGAGGGCGGCGAGACGGGCTGGTCGATGGACTACCAGACGCTCGAGGGCGCGAACCAGCGAGGACCGTGGAACCAGGAGGGCATCTGGCACCTGCGCCCCGACCTCGCGCCTCACAAGGTGAAGGAGCCGTCGCCGCTCCAGCCCGCGTGGACGCTGCCGCCGCTCGACCATGTCGGCGCGGGTCCTTCGGGCCTCGCGTTCTCGCCAGGCGTTGGTCTCCCCGAGCGCTACCGCGAGCACTTCTTCCTGTGCGACTTCCTCGGCGGCGACAGCTACTCGCGCATCCTCGCGTTCGGCATCGAGCCCGTGGGCGCGGGGTTCCGCGTCGTCGACGAGCATGTCTTCGTCGCGAATGTGCTGCCGACCGATGTCGACTTCGGCTTCGACGGCAGGATGTACATGACGGACTGGGGTGGCGGCTGGGAGTCGGGAGAGAAGGGCGAGCTGTACGCGGTCTGGCATGAGGAGGCGATCGCCGACCCGCGTGTCGCGGAGACGACGCGCCTCGTGCGCGAGGGCTTCGCGTGGCGCGACGCGGACGAGCTTGCGTCGCTTCTTGCGCATGGCGACCGCCGCGTGCGGCAGCGGGCGCAGTTCGCGCTCGCTGCGCGCGGCCGCGAGACCACTGCGCTTCTCGGCGATGTGGCGCGCAACGCGGGCAATCGCCTTGCGCGCATTCACGCTGTGTGGGCGCTCGGTCAGCAGGCCGCGCGCCTGCGCCGCGAGTCGGGCGTGCTTGAGTCGCAGTCGCTGCGCGGCGATCTCGAGCCGACGACGCTCGTCCTTCCGCTTCTCGATGACCGCGACGCGGAGATCCGCGCGCAGGCTGCGCGCATGCTCGGCGAGAGCCGTGCGGAGGAAGCCGGCGGAAAGCTGATGGACCTCTGCGCCGACGACTCGCCGCGCGTGCGCGCCTTCGCAGCGATGGCGCTTGGGAAGGTCGGCGCGCGCGAGGCGCATCCCGCGATCGTCTCGATGATCGCAGAGAACGCAGACCGCGATGTCTTCCTGCGTCATGCGGGCGTTCAGGCGCTTGCGTGGCTCGGCGACCGTGCGCGGCTCGGCGAACTCGCGGCCGAGCCCGTGGCGTCGCTGAGGCTCGCGGCCGTTCTGGCGATGCGCAAGCTGCGCGACCCACGCCTCGCGCAGTTCCTCGACGACCCCGAGCGCGCCGTGCGCCACGAGGCCGCGCGTGCGATCAACGACATTCCCATGCCTGCGCTGCGCGCGCGCCTCGCGCAGTCTGCGTCGCGCTTCGCGCCCGAGCCCGGCGATGCGACGGACGAGTCGGCGGCGATGGTGCGCCACGCGCTGCGCCGCGAGGTGTGGCGCCTCGGACGCACGGGGACTGTGGAGGATCTTCGCGAGGGCGCCGTATTCGCACGCACACCAGACGAGTCGAGCGACCTCGCCGTCGCCGAGTCGCCACGCAACGCGGGCAACCAGTTCGTCGCGCGCATCAGCGGCACGATCGAGGCACCCGAGTCGGGCGAGTATGTCTTCGCGATCGCAAGCGACGACGACTCCATCCTCCGCATCGGTTCGTCTGACGATCCATCGACTCTCGTCGAGGTTGCGCGCGTCGAGGGCTACACCAACCCCGCCGACTATGCGTCGCAGGCGGCGCAGCGTTCGAAGCCGATTCGTCTCGAGCAAGGACGCCGCTACGCGATCGAGGCGCTTCACGCGGAGGGCGGCGGCGGCGACCACTGCTCGATCGCGTGGTGGCTTCCGAGCGGTCGCAGCGAGCAGCCGATCGGCGCCGCACCCGTCGACCGCGGCGAGTTTCCGCACATGCGCCGCGCAATCGAGGCGTGTCTCGCAGAGGGAACGCCTGAGACGGCGGCACTTGTCGCGGACATCGCGGTGAACGACGCGAATCCCCTGCCGATGCGCCTCGAAGCGCTCGAGGCTCTCGCCGCGTGGACCGACGCAGCGCCGCGCAACCGAGTCAACGGCGCGTTCCGTGCGCTCGATCTCGCGGTGCGTGCGCCCGGCTCGGATGCACACACTGCGTTCAAGGCCGTGCTCGCACGACGGCTTGCTCCGCTTTCCGAGAGCACCACCGCAGCGCTTCGGAGCGCGGCGCGGGATGTCGCTGCGAAGCACGGTGTCTCGCTCGACCCCGATGAAGCGCTGCGCGCGGTCGGTGACGCGAGCCTGTCGGTCGCGGAGCGCGTCTCGAGCCTGCGATCGCTCACGGGCGATGCGGCGCGCATCGGTTCGGCGCTTGAGACCGCGCTCGCTTCGGACGCAGCGCTGCTGCGCGCCGAGGCCCGCTCGACGCTCCTCCGTCGTGGCGACGACCGCGCGCTCGCCGCGCTTGCGGATGGCGTCGAGCATGGCGAGCGCGTCGAGCGGCAGAGGGCCGTTTCGGATCTCGCGTCGCTCGGCGCCTCGGCCGACGATGTGCTCGCACCGCTCGCGGCGCAACTGGTCGAGGGCTCGCTCGACGCCGGTCTGCGGCTCGAGGTCGTCGAGGCGGCGATGCGTCGGAAGGACGGACCGCTGTCAGCATCACTCGCCGCGTGGAGCGGGTCGTTCGCAGGCGACGCCTTCGCGCGTGAGGAGACTCTCGCGCTCGAAGGCGGCGACGCCGAACGCGGCCGCACGGTCGTCTTCACGCACATGAGCGCCGTGTGCCTCAAGTGCCATGCGATCGCGGGGTCGGGCGGCGACGCGGCGCCCGCGCTCGACGGCATCGCCGCGCGCCTCTCGCCGCGCTCCATTCTCCTGGCGCTCGTCGAACCGAACGCGGAGATCGCGGCGGGCTATGCGAATGTCGGCGCGAGCGCGATGCCGTCGATGCGCGAGATCCTCACCGAGCGCGAGATCCGCGATGTGGTCGCGTATCTCCGTTCGCTCGAGTGATCACGATGGGCGTGATCGGATCTCCCGTGCGTCAGCGACGACGCCTGCGCGTGGCCGCTGCTGCGGCCGCGACGAGCGCGAGCGTCGCGGGCGCTGGAACGACCGATGGCGCAGCGTTTGAGTTGAACACCCATCCGTCCCACGATCCATCCGCCACGACGCGGTCCGCGAAGCCCGTCATCGAAGCGCTCCACGCCGACTGCGACGACGCGCGGGTCCAGTAGTGCCAGTAGTCGAGATACTCGGGCGGCGTGCCGAAGCCCTCGTCGGCGTCCGAACCGATCGCGACGCCGAGGAGTGCGTCTCCGAAGCTGAACGAGACGACCTCGTAGCTGAAGAATCCAGGCTGCGCGGCTGCGACGATCGCGAGGAGATCGTCTCCGCGCAGGGAGCCGTCGTAGCGGACCTCGTAGAGGTAGGTGTTCGAGTTCGTGAACTCGAACTGGAGGAAGCTGGCGCTCGCGCCGGTTCCCACGGTCCAGCTGCCGATGAGCTCGGCGTGGGCGACGGAGGCGAGCGAGGAAGCGGCGATCGCGGCGGCGACGGTGGAACGAACGGACGGACGGAACTGCATGGAAGTCTCCCGAGACGCGGCATGAGCGGCCGCGGCGTATCGCGTCTCCGACGCGACGGAACACACTGCGCCTCCGCGGAGATCCCCTGCTGCAATGGCGAGATCCTGCGCCTGTTCACGCAATGCGTGCGCGCGGAAGCCCGACCACACCTCAGGAGCGGAGGCAGGAAGAGACGCGCGCGGGACTCGACCCGACTGTGCCGCGAGGAATCTCCTCGCGGTTCACGGTGACGCCTTCGTAGCGGATTCACACCGCTTTCGGACCTGTGCGCGTGCCTGAATCGTCAGGCGCGCGCAGTCTAGCGGGTCTTGGCCGCGGATGCGGGGTGGCGCGCGAGGAACGCCGCGATCTCGTCGGCGAGCGACGCATTCCCTGCCGCGCGCGCCGTCTGTTCGAGCGTGACGAGCGCAGGAGCCGCGCGCGCGTCCCCCGCGAGATGCGCGAGCGCGAGCACGGCGTGGCGGGCGAACGGATCGGCAGGAGCGGCCGCCGCGAGCCTGCGCGCGATGTTCGTAAGCGTCGCTCGCTCCGACTCCTGCAGCCCTTCGTCCGATGACAGCGCGAGCTGCAGCGCCCGCGCAGCCGTCTTGATCCACACGGTTGGCGCGGAGAACGCCTCGGTCGGCGCCGCAGCTGCTGCCACGAGCGCGCGTCGACCGTCGGAAGCGCGTCCCATCGCAACCAGAATGGCGCCGAGGTTGGCGCGCGCATCGAAGTCTGCGGGATCGAGCACGATGAGCCGCTCGCACTGCTCCCGCGCTCCGTCGAGATCCCCGCGCGCGACCGCAAGGCGCATGAGGTCGCGTCGCGCATCGCGCTCGTCGCCCGCGAACCTCCGCGACGCCTTGGCGCGGTCTGCGGCGCGCGTGTATGCCGCGATCGCCGCATCCGCGTCGCCAGCGCGCTCGAGCAGGCGCGCATGCGTCCAGTGGAGGTCGGGGAGATCGGGCCGAAGCGCGATCGCGACTTCGATCTCGACGATCGCCTCGTCGACGCGATCGAGGAGTCGCAGCGCCTCGCTTCGGCTCACGGCGTTCGTGAACTCGTCGGACTTCTCGGCGCCCGCCATGCGCGCGAACTCGAGCGCCTCGGTCGCGAAGCCGCGCATCGAGTCGAGGTCCCCCGCTGCCTGCGCATGCGCCGCTTCCTCAAGCAGCGTCGTCGCGAGATTGTTCGCGGCCATCCATGCCTTCGGGTTCTTCGCGAGCGTCGCGCGCCACAGCGATTCCTCGGAGTCGTACTTTGGCGTCGCGCGAATGGAGAGCGCGACGAGCGCGGAGATCGCGACGACGCCCGCGGCGGTGCGCGCCCTCTGCGGAAGTCCCGTCAGATTCGCCACGCGCGTTCCGATCCACACCGCGACGAGCGCGAACGCGGGCATCGCCGCATACGCGAAGTGGTCGGCGACGAACGAGTAGCGGAACGGCCAGACATCGAAGAAGCCGAGCGCGGGGAACAGCCCCGCTCCGATCCAGAGGTAGACGAGGCCTGGCGCGCGCGTGTCGCGCCAGCGCGCGAAGGCGAGGACGGCGACGAGCGCGCATGTCGCCGTCGACATCCACGCAGCGGGCGCCGACGCATCGATCACGAAGCGCGGATAGATGAAGATCTGCTCCGTGGGAACGAGGAAGCGCGCGAGGTAGAAGACGCTTGTCTTCCCCGCAAGCTGAAGTCGATCGGCGATGCCCAGCGCGAATTCGTCGCCGACCGCGCCGACATGCGTCTTCTCCATGAAGGCCGTGAAGAGCCCGAGCGCGAGCCCGATGGCGAAGAACGGAGCCGTTGCCACGAGCGCCGGCGCAGAAGGGCGCGCGCTTCGCCACAGCATGCAGAGCACGAGGCATGGCGCCACGAAGATCGCGGTGGTCTTCGAGAGCAGCGCCGCGATGAAGAGGAGCAGCGACGCGAGCCACGGCCAAGCCTTGCGTCCATCGGGCGCGTCGAGCATGCGCATGAAGGCGAGCATGCTTGCGAGCGCAAGGAGCATCGACTGCGTGTTCTTCCTCTCGGTCACCCAAGCGACCGTCTCGACACCCATCGGATGCACCGCGAAGATCGCGGCGATCCACGCCGCCGCAGGCACTCCGAGCCTTCGGAGAAGCGCAAGGAGAAGGACGCAGCTTCCCGCGTGCATCAGCACATTCACGAGGTGATAGAGGAACGGCTCGACCCCGACCAGCGCGAACTCGATCCAGAAGCCGAGGAACACCAGCGGGTAGTACTGAGGCGTCTTGCCAGGGAAGAATATTTCAATATAACCAGAATCTGAACGAAGAACAGGATTGGCCGTGATGTACGAGTCGTCGTCCCAGATCCACCCGCATCCGAGGCTTCGCGCGTGCGCCGCGATGGCGAGAAGCGCGACGATCAACGCGGTGCTGACAAACGGCGCTTGCAGCGATCGTGTGGGAGCAGTCTGCTCAGAGCTCATGCGTGGATCCTACACGAGATAGTCCTAGAACCATGTTCCCCGTGGAACATAGTCTGGCTCAAGGCAGCGGCTTGTCACTGACCCCAAAGGGCTGGGCAAGCGTTGACAGCGCACGGGAGTGCAGGGTATACCGCCTACGGTCCTGGATTTGTTCCCCGTGGAACATGACTACGACGCGATATTCTCGGAGGCAGCATGAGCGACATCAAGAAGTTCGGCAAGGAACCCGTGCGCAAGCTTGGTCGTGGACTGAGCGCACTGCTCGGGCAGCCAGTTGAGGTGCAGGTTCCCAAGCACCCCTCCGCGACTTCTGAGGTCAAGCCTGACGGGCTGGGCGACCCTCGGATTCAAACCCAGAGGGCGGGATCGGCCATGCAGGAGCCAGTTGGTTCCACGGGGAACCAGGCACTCCCCTCTCTCAGCATGCCGCAGGCGAGCGCTCTTGTGCAGCCACCTGCGCCAAGTGGCCCAGCATCAGCCTCTGGGTCCTTGCGAGAGATCCCCGTGGAACGAATCGTTCCGAATTCGCGTCAGCCGCGAACCGACTTCGATCAGGCCCAGATCGAGGGCCTCGCCGCATCAATCCGCCAGTCTGGGCTGATGCAGCCGATCCTTGTCCGACCGAAGGGCGACGGCTTCGAGCTGGTCGCAGGCGAGCGCAGATGGCGCGCGGCAAAGCTGGTTGGACTGGAGACGATTCCGGCGTTGGTTCGAGTGCTGGACGACCAGAGCTCTGCTGAACTGGCGTTGATCGAGAATGTCCAGCGTGAGGATCTCAACCCGATCGAGCGCGCACGGGCGCTGCGGCGGTTGTCGGAGGACTTCGGGCTCACCCATCAGGTAATC
>JBIKTI010000526.1:0-3950 GCA_044348205.1 Phycisphaerales bacterium
CAGGGCTTCCGTTGTAGCCTGTGCCCCGCACCCGGCGGTCTTTAACAACCACCGCACCGACCTTCGAGCGCTCACAATCGCTCCTTTCCGATACCGCTTCGGCTATTCCCATGAAATAGTCATCCCAGCCTGGTCTGCTCATCCAGCAATTAGCCCTTCCAGATCGGCACGCAACTCAGCCAACTCAGCTTCCAACTCCGCAATACGGCACTCCCGTGCATCCTTATCAAAATCAGCCCTGTCAGCCTCATCCAAAGCAGCCAGCACAGTGCGAATCAGATCGGGGAAACACCCGTGAATAGCGGTGATGAAGTCAGCATCTTCATCCAACAGAACTGAAGCGACGAACTTATTGTCACCGTCCTCACCGACAGCGTTGATGTTGAAGAAGTAGTCTTTGCCGTCTTTTTGGTAGTCCCAGTACCGGTCTTGCGCGCCGGTGGTGGCAGCCCACATTTGGTACAGCTTGTCGAAAAACTCACGCTCATCCATTGTCAAACCCTTTCGTTCCGTTAATTCGATGATTCCGCTGGCAGCGGAATAAGCTAATAATCTGAACCGTAAAGCGAGCCCCAGGAACGGCCACCGACCTCCGGGTCAGTGCCGATATGCACACCGTTTAACGTCGTTGCCATAAGCTCACCGATCCTCTGTGCACCCCACTGCGCTTTACCCGTGGGCAAGGACGCCAGGACCTCGTCGTGGATCGGTAACCGCAAGTACGGTGTGAACCCCGCTGCGTGCAGCCTCAGCAACCCCTGCGCGGTGATGTCCCTGGATGAGGACTGCACCATGTAGTTCAGGGCCGCGTAAGGGCGGCTCTCATCTACCGGCAAGCGCCTACCAAACGGGGTAGTGATACACCCGTCGAACACCGCCTGCCGTTGCAGCTTCTCCGTGTACTCCTTCACCTTCGGGTAAGACTGCTCGAAACCGGCGATCACAGACTTAGCGGTATCGACGGGGATGCCGCACTGCTCTGCGATATTCCGGGGTCCTGAGCCGTACACGTAGGCGAAGTTCACTGTCTTGCCAACCTTCCGGTCGACACCCGAAGCGTTGGCGGTGATCTGATGAAGATCGGCGCCTGTCTCGAACGCTTTCCGCATCGTGGGGTCACCGGACAGGGCTGCCAACACCCGCAACTCCTGGGCTTGATAGTCAACCGACACCATCGAGTGCCCTTCGTCTGCCAGGAAGCAGCGCCGCACAATCCAGTCCTTACCTGGAAGTGTTTGTGCCGGGATGCCAGTGATGGACATCCGCGCCGTCCGGGCTCGCAGCGGGTTGATCGAGGCGTGGCAGCGGCCACGGTAGTCGGCGCCGTTGAGGAACCCATCCACCCATGTCGTTCGCCACTTGCGGGCACGTTTAGCTTCCACAACAGCGGAAGCGAACTCGTCCCCCTCATCCCGCAGCCGCTCCAACAGAACTTTGTCTATTTTCCGCAGCCCGGTCGCTGTCCGCTCAGGGATTGTGATACCCCTGGACTCCAAAACATCAGCTACCTGTTCTGTAGCCCACAGGTTCAGGCATCCCAGTTCTTCGGCCCGGTAGTTCGCTATCAACTCCTCGTTCAACAGTTCCTCAGAAAGATCTTTGGTGTAGGGGATGTCGATCTGGAATCCGTTGCGCTCGATGCTGGCGCACACCTCAGCGAGTTTGATCTCATCCCCGATCAGCTTCCGGGATACCGCCGGCACTAGCGGGTCAAGGATCTGCAACAGGCGGGCAGCGAGGATGGTGTCCATCCCGGCGTACGTTTGGTAGTCCGGGTCGTTCAGATCCACCAGCCGCCAAATGTCCTTCATCAGGACTTTGTGGCGCAGCCGAAGTGTGTTCATCAGTCCTTTGACGTTGTCCGCGATCTCTGCGTCGATGTGACGCCGGGTGAGGTCTTCAAGGGAGGTGCCGACACCCTGCTCCTGCGGTGAGCGGGGGTCGATGAGATGCGCCAAAATTCGGGTGTCTGTGACTTTCGGCCAGAGCCACTCCATCGGCACACACAATGTCCTGTCGAACACTTGCAGGTCGTACGATGCGTTGTGGAGGACGATCCTTTCCAAAGCCTGCAACGCTTTCACAGCGTGCGCCTGGAAGAGGGCGCCGCGCTCCACAGGGACCACCCACGCTTCGCGGGGGTTGCCGAACTGTACAAGCCTGCAACGGAACCCGTCCGAGTAGATGTCTAGCCCGGTGGTTTCGGAGTCGACCGCAAGAACTTTCAGGTTCTTCTGGATGAACGTGTCGAACTCAGCGAGGTCTTCTGCGGTTTCGACAACATTGATGGTGACGGGGGCGCCGCCAACAGTATGTTTCTGTGTCCTCACGGGTCTCCTTTCGGTTTGATTGTTGGAGGGGGGAGAGGCCCGGAAGCCTCTCCCCCATCCGAGTTAGAACCAGACAGGCTTGGCTTCGGAACCACGCGGCGGGAACCAGCCCTGCCACGTCTTGTCGTTCTTGATGCCGGTCTTGTAAGCCCAGTCCGGGCCGGGCGCAGGCGGTGCACCTGCTGGCGGCTCCTGACCGGGGCGGGTCGGAACATCGGAGCCGGTGTTGTTCACAGGCCTGGCCGGTGCGGAGCCCGACACTTTAGCGACGAACGCGGCGTTGATCTTCGCCACATTCGCCATCACAGAAACGATGTTCTTCTGCGTGTCCGGGTCCGACAGGTCCTCTGCCGCAGCCGCCCACGACGGGTAGGACGGTGTGAGCCAGGGGGCTTCGAACGCGGCGCCACCCTTCAGGGTGATGCCGACACGCGTCCCCCCTTCGGGGTTGACGGTAGGCGCCAGGACAGCAGCCTCGCCGCCGTGGTTCTCCTCGATGACATCAGCGAACGGATCGGTCAATTTATCTTTCCTTCTTGGTTGGTTAGACGGCACGGTGTGTGCCGCCTTGTTGTTGGGATGTGTTATCGGACAGGGCAGGAGCCGTTAGCGCACTCTTCATCGACCCCGTCAGAGATCTCCTTGGACTGAGCGGATTCGTACTCCCACTTGTTGATCCGCTCGTATGGCGACTGAGGCATCGACGCTTCCGGGAAGATCGTGGCCCCTTTCAGGTGCCCTGCGAACGCCCGCAACTGGTCCTCAACATGCTGAGGTTTGTACTGTTTCGGGTCGACGTTCGCGGTGAAACTCACTGCGTTGTCAGCCCAGTACTGTTGGTACAGGCGTTGGAATGCGAGCATCTGCTGCAACGTCAGATCGCTTGCAGCCTCAACCAAATCCTCACCGTCAGAACCGTAAATGTCCGTGACAGCCTGCACCAGTGTGTCTTTCGTCGGGAAAGACACAACCACCGTGTTATCGGCGTACATGTCATCTTCGACTTCGAACCCTTGGGCCTCGTACTTGTCCACCATGCTCATCTGCTCCGGGTCGACCTTGGACAGCCGGACACGGCGGATGAAGTACCGGGCGAAGATCGGGTGTACACCTTCCGACACACCGGACAGTTTGGCGATGGTGCCTGTCGGTGCGACTGTGCGCTTCTTGACCGGCACGGGGATGCGGAGGTCGTGGCACAGTTCCAGCGCGGCTGCGTCGACCGCGATGGACATCTGCCTGAGCAGAGACTTGAACGAGTCATCCCGTGGTGCGTGGGAGTACTTCGTCCCGGTCATGGCGAGGTAGCTCGCCACACCGAAATGCCCGACACCGATACGGCGGTTACGGTCGAGCACCTCACGCGACTTCGGGTCACCGACCTCACTGAAGGTCGCGCGGATCAGGAACCGTGTCATCAACGTGTGCGCTTGGTACAGCCCGTACATGTCTACCTGCCCACGTTTGTCCACGAACCCGGCAAGGTTGACGTGACCCAGATTGCATGGCTCCCACGCTTCGAGCGTGATTTCCCCGCACGGGTTGGTGCATTCCACCCCGTTGGGTTCACCGACGTTCGACAGTGACGAGTCCCAGAACCCTGGTTCACCGTTGTTCACC
>JBIKTI010000304.1:0-3948 GCA_044348205.1 Phycisphaerales bacterium
TACGGCGCGGCGAATGTGGTGGAGCCCGGCTTCATCCGCGTCGAGAGCGACGAGGCCACCTACAACCTTCACATCATGGTGCGCTTCGAGATCGAGCGGGCCGTGATCGGCGGCAGTCTCGAGGTCGCGGGGATCCCGAGCGTGTGGAACAGGCTCTACAAGGAGTACCTTGGCCTCGATGTGCCCGACGACCGCCGCGGTTGCCTGCAGGACATCCATTGGTCGATGGGCGCGATGGGCTACTTCCCGACCTACACCCTCGGCAACCTCTACGCGTCGCAGTTCTTCGAGGCGGCGTGCGCCGAGATCCCAGGGCTCGTCGAGGGCTTCGCGCGCGGCGAATTCGCCCCGCTCAAGGCGTGGCTGAACTCGAACATCCATGCACACGGACGCCGCTTCACGCCTTCTGAACTCGTGGAGCGCGTCACTGGCAAGCCGCTTTCCGCCGAGCCGCTGATGCGGCACCTCGAAGGCAAGCTGCGGCCCCTCTACGGGATGTGACGGGGCCCCGCGGGGGTGATCTCGGCAAGGGGAGAGAATCCTGCGGCGGTTCTTGCTACACTTGCGATCTTTCCCCATTTTCGGGGTGATTTCATATGGCCGACCTCACGCTTCGCAACATCGCCATCATCGCCCATGTCGACCATGGGAAGACCACTCTCGTCGACGCCATGCTCTCGCAATCGGGCGTGGTGGCCCTCGGCGAGGGCGGCGAGGTCTGCATCATGGACTCGAACCCGCTCGAGCGCGAGCGCGGCATCACGATCCTCGCGAAGAACTGCGCCGTGACCTACACGATCCGCGAAGGCAAGCACCGCGGCGAGGTCTACCGAGTGAACATCCTCGACACGCCTGGCCACGCAGACTTCGGTGGCGAGGTCGAGCGCGTTCTGCGCATGGCCGACGGCTGCCTTCTGCTCGTCGACGCGCTCGAAGGGCCGATGCCGCAGACACGGTTCGTGCTCTCGAAGGCGCTCGAGCTCGGTTTGAAGCCGATCGTCGTCATCAACAAGTGCGACAAGCCCGAGGCGCGCGTCCAGGGCGTGGTGAACGAGGTCTTCGACCTGCTCGTCGACCTCGGCGCAGACGACCACGCGCTCGACTTCCCGATCATCTACGCGTCTGGCCGCAACGGCTGGGCCGCGCGCGACATCAACACCCGCGACAAGGGCGTCGACGAACTCTTCCAGGAGATCGTCGAGCGCGTGCCCGCGCCGAACGCCGATGAGAACGCCCCGCTTCAGGTGCTGATCACCAACCTCGCCTGGAGCGACTATGTGGGCCGCATCGGCATCGGCCGCGTCTACGGCGGCGTGCTGAAGGGTGGCGCGCAGGTCTCGATCTGCTGCGCCGACGGAAGCGTGCGCAAGGCGCGCGTGCTGAAGGTCAACCGCTTCGAGGGACTGGCGCGCCGCGAGGCCGCGGAGATCCGGGCAGGGGACCTCTGCGCGGTCGAGGGCCTCGGAAAGATCGACATCGGCGACACCATCTGCGACGCAGACAATCCGCTGCCGATGGCGCGCGTGAAGGTCGACGAGCCGACGCTGCACATGGTCTTCCGCATCAACGACGGACCGTTCAACGGCAAGGAAGGCAAGTTCGTCACCAGCCGCCAGATCTCCGAGCGTCTCGACCGCGAGCTCGAGACGAATGTCGCGCTTCGTGTCGCTCCCGGCGACACTGCGGACGAGTTCCATGTGTCGGGCCGCGGCCTGCTGCACCTTGGCGTGCTGCTTGAGAACATGCGCCGCGAGGGCTTTGAGCTGACCGTCGGCAAGCCCGAGGTGATCGAGCGCGAGATCGACGGCGTCCTCTGCGAGCCCTACGAGCGGCTTTCGCTCGATGTCGGCTCGGACGGCCTCGGCGGCTCCCTCGAGCTGCTCGGTTCGCGCGGAGCAGAGATCCACAAGATGGAGGAGCGCGCCGGCCGCATGCATGTCGAGGCGGAGATTCCCGCCCGCGGCCTGATCGGCCTGCGCACGCGCATCCTCAACGCCTCGGGCGGCGAGGCCGTGATGCACCACACCTTCTCTGGCTACAAGCCGCTCCGCGGCACCGAGCAGAAGCGGAAGAACGGCGTGATGATGTCGCTCGAGACTGGCCGCGTCACCGCCTACGCGGTCGAAGGCCTGGCCGACCGCGGCGTCATGTGCGTCCGTCCCGGCGAGCAGGTCTACGCGGGACAGATCGTCGGCGAGCACAACCGCGACAACGATCTCGTCATCAACATCACCCGCATGAAGCCGCTCACCAACTTCCGCGAGACGAGCAAGGACCAGACGGTCGTCCTCCGCGGCGCCCGCGACTACTCGCTCGAGGCGGCGCTCGAGTACATCGAGAACGACGAGCTCGTCGAGATCACGCCGACCTCGATCCGCATGCGGAAGAGGATCCTCGACGAGAGCGCCCGCAAGCGGGCGGAGCGCGCTGAGCGCGACCGCATGGCTGCGACGGAAGCCTGACGCGAAGCCGGGCTCTCCCGCGGGCGCCGTGCCACACGGCGCGGCGTGCTTTCGCTACAGTCCGCCCGCGCCATGGCAATCTTCGTGCAGAAGTTCGGAGGCACCTCGGTCGGCGATCCCGCGCGGATCGCCCGCTGTGCCGCACGAATCAAGGAGCGCCGGGACGAAGGGCACGATGTGGTCGTGGTCGTGAGCGCGATGGGCCACGCCACGGATGAGCTGATCGAGCTCGCGCGGCGTGTGTCGAGCTCTCCTTCGCGACGCGAACTCGACATGCTGATGGCGACGGGCGAGCAGGTGTCCGTCGCGCTCGTCGCGATGGCGCTCGAGTCGATCGGGGTTCCCGCGACGAGCCTCACGGGCGGGCAGGTCGGCATCACGACGGACGGCGCGCACGGCAGGGCCCGCGTGACGGGCGTGGCGCGCGCGCGCCTCGACGAGGAGCTCGGCCTCGGTCGCGTGCCCGTCGTGTGCGGATTCCAGGGGATCTCTGGCTCAGGAGAGATCACGACGCTTGGTCGCGGCGGATCTGACACGACCGCCGTCGCGCTCGCCAGCGCGCTCAAGGTCGCGGAGACGGGCGGCGCATGCGAGATCTTCACGGATGTCGACGGCGTGTACACGGCCGACCCTCGGCTTGTGCCGTCCGCGTCGCGGCTCGCGCGGATCAGCTATGAGGAGATGCTCGAGCTCGCGCTCCTCGGCGCGCAGGTGATGCACCCGAGGGCCGTCCTCTTCGGCGAACGCTACGGCGTCCCGATCCATGTTCGACACAGCCAGCGGCCCGACGAGGGCACGCTCATCACGCGGGAGACACCAGAGATGGAAGATGTGATGGTGGTGGGGGCGGCGCTCAAGCCCGATCTCGGGCGCGTCAGCCTGCGGCGCATTCCCAACAACCCGGGTGTGCAGGGCATGCTCTTCGAGGCCGTCGCGAAGGCAGGCATCCTCGTCGACGACATCGTGCAGACGGAGTTCGGCGAGATCGCGTCGATCTCGTTCACGGTCGACCATGGCGACCTCGCCGATGTCAAGATCGCCGCATCGCAGGTGCTCGACCGCGTCGGCACGGGCGAACTGGCGATCGAGATCGGTCTCGCCAAGGTCTCCGTCGTCGGCACGGGCATGAAGAGCCATGTCGGCGTCGCGAGCAGGATGTTCACGGCGCTCGGCGCGGCGGGCATCGCGATCCACAACATCACCACGAGCGAGATCAAGATCTCGTGCATCGTGTCGAAGCAGGATGCGCAACGGGCGCTCGGGATCGCACACGAGGCGTTCGGCCTCGACAGGCTCGGCGCGCTGCAGGCGGCGTCCACGGCGGGATGACTCGCGCGGCGCTGCATTCAACCTGCACGACTCAAATGAACATTACGGCATTGGGGGGGCCTCGCGCGGGAACTGCGCGACCACGCGGGATATCGCCTTGTAGAGCTCGGGTGCCCAGGGCCGCGCCGTCTCGTGAAGGGTGGCCGCGTCGGGCGCA
>JBIKTI010000041.1:0-11669 GCA_044348205.1 Phycisphaerales bacterium
GATCGCATGCACGAGCCCCTTGCCGAGGATGCGCACAGGGCGGATCTCCCGTGCGCGGCTCGAGGCGTGCGCGCCCGCGACGACCGCGAGGACGACGACCACGAACGCGCCGATCACATGGCCCCAGATCGGCCACGCGGGGTGGACCGCAGCGTTTCCATCTGCGGGCGGGATCTGCAGGTGGCGGTAGCTGGCACCGAGGAAGAGCTGCACGACGAGCGCAGCGAGGAGCATGAGCGGAAGCGCGCGCAGGCGCCCCGCGTCGGCGATGTCGGTGCGCGAAGCGGCCGACTTCCAAGCATTCGAGGTGACGCAGGCGATGACGCAGGAGAGGGCAAGCACGACCTGCCCGAGCATGCCGTGCACGATCGCGAGGAAGGTGCTCGGCGAGAGCTCGAGCGGATCGACGGCGACGGTCAGCCTTCCCGTCACGCGAAGACCGCCGAGAAGCCCCTGCACGCAGACGATCGCGAGGAAGAGGACTGCGAGACCGCGCACCCAGGCGCGGGTCTCCTCGCGCCAGACGACCGCGACGAGGACGAGCGCCGTCGTCCCGACGAGCATGCCGAAGAGGCGATGCGCGTGCTCGTAGTAGATGCCGCCCTTCATCTCGCTGATCGGGTAGAGCAGCATGTTGTGGCCGAAGGAGTTCGGCCAGTCGGGGACGGCGAGCCCGCTCTCGAAGCCCGTGACAAGTCCGCCCGTCACGAGCAGGATGAAGACCGTCGCCGCGCTGACGGTGGCGAAGAGCCCGGCGCTCGAGGGCAGGCGGATCGGCCCCGCGTTGCGCGCGAGGAAGCCGCCGAGCATGGAGAGCGCTGCGCTCGCTGCGAAGAGCCCCGCGACATAGAGGAACGGAGCGACCAAGGAACCCTGCTGCTCGTCGCGGAGAAAGGCGCCGATGACAAGCAGGTTCGCAAACGCGGAGACGAGCCCCGTCTTGAGGGGAGAAGCGCCGCCGCGGCGCGCGATCGCGCCGAAGAGGACGGGCATGGCGAGCGTGAGCACGAACAGCAGTTCGCCGATCCACAGGCCCGGCGCAAGCATCGCGACATAGCCGATCGCCCACATCGCGACGGTCGTCGCGAACCCGAGCGCGAGATGCGCGGTCGAGATGCGCGAGGCGACCCCGAGGACGACCAAGGAACCCACGATGAAGATCGCGAACAGCTTGCCGAGGCCCATGGGCTCGACGGCCGCGGGAAGGGTTGCGAGGGCTGGGTCTTCCATCGTCATGGGTGTGTCTCCCGAAGTGGCGTCTATAGTAGGATTCTCCCCCCGAGCCACAGATGCCAGAATCGAACGAAGCGCGAGCAACCGAGATCCTCGGAACCGCAGAGGACCCGCTCCTCGGCGGGCAGGTTGCCGCGTCCGCAGGAGCGGTGGCGTCGGTGCTCGGCTCTGGCAGCGACGCGGCGGAACTGGATGCGCGTGACCGCGATCTGCTCGCGCAGGATCCACGCGGTTCGCCGCCGCCGCGCGCCCGGGGGACGCTTGGCGTCTGGGCCGAACTCACCAAGGTGCGTCTGAACGCGCTGGTCCTTGCGACGACCGCCGTCGGCTTCGCGCTCGGCTCCGTGGGCCCGCTCGACTGGACGCGCCTCGCGTGGACGGCGGCGGGCACCGCGCTTGCAGCCGCGAGCGCGTCGCTCTTCAACCAGCTCTTCGAGCGCCGCCGCGACGCGCTGATGCACAGGACACGCGGGCGTCCGCTTCCCGCGCGCCAGATCGGCCCGGCGACCGTCTTCGTGGCGGCCATGGTCTCGGGTTACGCGGGCGCAGCGATGCTCGGCCTCACGGTCGGCCTCCTTCCTGCAGCGCTCGCGGCGCTCAACATCGTGCTCTACGCGGTGCTCTACACGCCGCTCAAGCCGCGCACGACCTTCAACACGCTTGTCGGCGCGGTCTGCGGCGCGATTCCTCCCGTGATCGGCTGGACGGCGGCGACGGGGCAGCTCGACCCAGGGGCGTGGCTCCTCGGCGGGCTCCTCTTCGTGTGGCAGCTCCCCCACTTCCTCGCGCTCGCGTGGATGTACCGCGAGGACTACGCGCGCGGCGGGCACGCCATGCTTCCCGTGCGCGACCATGGCGGGGAGATCACGGCGCAGGCCATCGTTCTCTCGACGATCCCGTTGATTCCGCTCGGAGCGAGCGCCACGCTGCTCGGGCTCGCAGGCGTGTGGAGCGCGCTCGTGTCGGTTCTCCTCGGCGCGTGGTTCCTGTGGCTTGCGGTCGGGTTCTATCGCGGCCGCGACGATGCGAGCGCCCGCAGGCTCTTCCTCGGAAGCATCACCTATCTGCCGCTTGTCCTCGCGGCGATGACGATCGACCGCGGCTCGATCGACGCGACCGCGTTCATCCGTGGCCGCGGCGGCGTCGAGGGCGTCTCCGTGGCGCCTGTCGAGAGTTCGCCCGCGGGCGCTCCCGCGCTTGAGCATGGGCATGAGCATGGAGGAACACCGTGATGGACGACCGAACGGATGCCACTCCCGATGAAGGCGTCGCCCGCCGCGAGGCTGCGTCGCTCACCTTCGCAGGCGGTGGCTGGGTGATCGCGCTCGCAGGCGTGCTCGTTGTCGCGCTCTTTGTGTGGAGCACGCTTCCCGTGATGCTCGGGCGCCGCCCGACGGGCGATGGCCGCTCGATCGAGAGCTATGGCTACGACCTCTCGAACCTCGCGGTCGCGCGCGACACGCTCATCGCCAGCGGCAACCCGCGCGGCTTCCTCCCCTCGCTCGACGACCCGAAGCACCTGCGTGGCAGCGACATGGCTGTCTACAACACGCAGAACCGCCCCAAGTTCGTGGTGTCCACCGACCGCGTCCTCGGCATCGTCATCGACGGCCAGCCCCACGCGTGGCCGCTCTCGCTTCTCAATGTGCACGAGGTCGTGAACGACACCGTCGCGGGGCGCCCCGTCGCCGCGACCTACTCGCCGCTCTGCGACTCGGGAATCGTCTTCGACCGCACGATCGCGGGCGAGGTGCGCTCCTTCGAGGTCAGCGGACTTCTCTACGATTCAAACCTGGTCTTCTCCGACAAGCGCGTGGACGGCAAGCCCTCGAGCCTCTTCTCGCAGCTCGAGCGCCGCGCGATCGCGGGGCCGCTTGCAGCCGCGGGCGTGACGATGACGCCTCTTCCGGGCGCAGCCATCACCGTGTGGGCCGACTGGCTTGCGCTTCATCCCGACACCACCGTGACGCTGCGCGACCCGCGGATGATCCGCCGGATGAAGGAGATCAACTACGCGCACTACTTCCTCTCGCAGCGCTTCGAGGCGCCGTTCGCGCCTGAGCCAGACGCGGCGGCGATGGAGGCCGCGGGCCTGCGCGCGAAGAGCCCCGTGCTGGCGATCCGCGGCGCGGAGCGCTGGAACCTCGTCCCGATCGAGCATCTTGTGAAGGGACTCGCGCCCGACCGCCGCACCACGCGAACGATCGAAGGCGTCGAGTACCTCTTCACCGTTCCGAGCGGGCCCGCGATCGCGCGCGTCGAGCGGGCGGACGGGGCTCCTGTCGAGGTGATCCCTCTGCTCTACTTCGCAGCGCAGGCGATGCTCGCGGAGCGCGAGGGCGTGCTGCTCGTGGGGCCGTAGGGCCCGACCAGCCGAAGCTGCGAATCTTGGCTTGACTTCACGGGATTGTGGCGGAAGCGCCGCTGGATGTCGCATGGAGAAGTGCGGTGCCTCGGCGTCGCCTCTCCCGCTTGCCGTGCGGGCCCTTCCAGGGGGCGTGTGGATGCGTGCGTTCGCAGGGGGCGCACGCATCCCGCGCGCGGGAGCCCTCAGCGGAGCGAACCGATCCAGAGCGTCGCGTAGAGGACGAGCCACACGCCGTCGAGGAAGTGCCAGTACATGGCCGTATAGGCGATGCCGCGGTGGTTCTCAGGTCCGTAGCGCGCGTGCATGGCGCGCCAGCAGGTGACGAGCATCGGCGGCAGCCCGCCGACGACATGCGCCGCGTGGAGGCCCGTCAGGACATAGAAGGTCCACGCGTAGAGGTTGTCGGTGATGAGCAGGTTCTGCTCGACGAGCTCGACCCACGCGACGGCCTGGATTCCGAGGAAGACGAGCGCGAGGATCACGGTCGCCACCATGAGCCCGCCCTGGCGTGGATCGCCGCGGCGCCCTGCGGAGAGGGCGCGCTGCATGGTCACGCTCGAGAGGATGAGCGCGACCGTGCTTGCGAGAAGGAGCGGCGGAGGCGGAGGAGCGCCCTCGGGGACGAAGGTCGCAGCGTTGTCGATGCGGACGACGAGGTAGCCCAGTATCGTGGCCACGAACAGCACAGCGAGCACGAGCAGGAAGAGCCACATGCCGAAGCGGCCCGCTTCGAAGCGGGCCGCCGGGTCGTCGAATGGTGTCTCGGGCTGCTTCATCGCGGCTTGTGCTGCATCGCCGCGCGCCGCGCTCACTTGCCTGCGACGGGCGCGTACGGGGCGTTCGCCTCGAGGTACGCCTGCACATCGGGCGGGTTGCCCGGCACGAGGTCCTTCTTGTACTGGCCGACATCCATCATGCAGAAGACCATCATCAGCACCACGAAGAGCATGCTGCCGATGAGGACCATCAGGTTGAACGGGCGATCCCAGCGGAGGTGCATGAAGAAGAGCGACACAAGCGTCGCCTTCACCACGGCGATGCCGATCGCCAGGTAGATATTGGCCTCGCCGAGGTCGATGTACCGCGCGGCGACCGTGATCACCGTCAGGAAGAGAAGCGCGGCCCCCGTCCCGAACAGCGTCGAGTAGGAAACGAGGTGGCCGACGAGCGGCTGCGGCTCGTTGCCGTGGGAACCATGCGCGTGGGCGTGGGAGTGGCTTGCCATGTGAATCGCGTCCTGTGCCTGCTGCTCAGTGGATGAGATAGAAGAGTGGGAAGAGGAAGATCCACACGAGGTCGACCACGTGCCAGTAGAGGCCGACGAGGTCGACCGGGGTGAAGTAGTCGCTGCTGTAGGCGCCGCGGGCCGCTGCGACGAGGATCCACCCGATCACGCCCACGCCGATGACGACATGGACGCCGTGCAGGCCCGTCATGATGTAGTAGATCGCGAAGAATCGGTGCGTGTTCGGCGGCATCGATGGGTCGAGGATGTGGTTGTCCTCGACGACGGGAGCCATGCTCGGGGGCTTCGTCGAAGCCTCGACCATCGCGGCGGGAGCCACGCCATCGGGGCCCGCCTTGGGCGCGACGATCGCGGTGCGATCGACGGGCGGAAGCGCCACGATCGGATCGGTCGCCGCGCCTGCGGACGGGTTCACGGCCGCGATCGCGAGGCGCGGGTTCTCCGCGGGGGTCGGCGCGACCTTGACGAGTTCCTTCGCCTCCTCCGTGGCGGGCTGGTAGAAGGCCTGCCCCCACTTCAGGTTCACCTCGAACTTGTGGGCGTACTCGAAGTACTTGATGACGAGGAAGCCGATCGCGCCCGCGAGCGTGAGCGAAAGGCAGGTCACCAGCATGCGCTGCTTGTTGGTCTGCGCGGCGCGCACGGCGAGCGCCATGGTGAGGCTCGAGAGGATCAGCACGCAGGTGTTGATGCCGCCGAGGATCGTGTCGAGGTAGTGGCTCGCGTACGAGAAGACCTCGGGGTTCTTGAAGCGCATGATCGCGTAGAGCACGAACAGCGCGCCGAAGAAGAGCACTTCCGTGGCGAGGAACACCCACATGCCGAGCTTCCCCGACTCGAACTGCTGGTTCGGGGTGTCGAAGTGGTGCGCGAGGAAGGGGTACTTGCCGTGGTCGCCGTGGGCATCGTGGCCGTGACCGTGATCGTGACCATGGTCATGGCCCTGCGCGTGGGCGTCGGCTGCTGGGTGCGAGCTTGACACGGTTCAGTGGCCCTTTCCGTTCTTGGTCGACGAGGCATGCGCCTCTGCGTCGACGACATAGCCCTGCTGCTTCTCGTCCCAGTGCACGGCGCTGAAGTCGTAGCAGTCTCCCACGCGCGGGGTCTTCGAGAAGTTGTCATGCGGTGGCGGCGAGGTGCACTGCCACTCGAGGCTGGCGCCACCCCACGGGTTCGCGGGCGCCTTCTTGCCCGCGAACAGCGAGTGGAGCAGGTAGATGCCCGTGATCACGAAGCCGAGCGCCATGATGTACGAGCCGCCCGTCGAGATGTGGTGGTAGATGCGGAAGGTCTCCGCCATGCCCTCGACATAGCCCGCGACGCCCGCGCTCGTGCCGTCGTAGGTGTAGTAGCGGCGCGGCATGCCCTGCGAGCCCAGCATGAACTGGGTGAAGAAGGTCAGGTTGAAGCCGACGAAGACGAGTCCGCAGGCGATGCGGCCCCAGAACTCCGAGTACATCACGCCGAACATCTTCGGCCACCAGTGGTGCAGGCCGCCGATCATGGCGATCAGCGCGGAGCCCATCATCACATAGTGGAAGTGCGCGACGACGAAGTAGGTGTCGTGCAGGTGGATGTCGGTCGAGAGGACGGCGAGCGGGATGCCCGTCAGGCCACCGATCGTGAACAGGAAGAGGAACGACAGGCCGTACAGCATGGGCGTGTTCAGCGAGATCGAGCCCTTGTAGAGGGTCGCGAGCCAGTTGAACACCTTGACCGCCGAAGGGATGGCCACCGAGAAGGTGATGGCCGAGAAGAGCACGTTCATCAGCGGGGACTGGCCGCTGGTGAACATGTGGTGGCCCCAGACGAGGAAGCTGAAGATCGCGATGGCGATCGAGCTGAAGGCGATGAAGCGGAAGCCGAAGATGTGGCGGTGGCTGTGGACCGAGATGATCTCGCTGATGATGCCCATGCCCGGCAGGATCATGATGTAGACCGCGGGGTGCGAGTAGAACCAGAAGAAGTGCTGGAAGAGCACTGGGTCGCCGCCCATCGACGGATCGAAGATGCCGATGTTGAAGACGCGCTCGACGACGAGGAGGGCCACCGTGATGCCGAGGACGGGCGTCGCAAGCACCTGGATGATCGCGGTCGCGTAGACGGCCCAGAGGAAGAGCGGCATGCGGAACCAGGTCATGCCCGGCGGACGCAGCTTGTGGATCGTGACGATGAAGTTGACGCCCGTGAAGATCGACGAGAAGCCGAGGATGAAGACGCCGACGAGGACGGGGATGACGCCGCCGAGCGTGGTGTTCGTGCTGTACGGGGTGTAGAAGGTCCAGCCCGTGTCGAAGCCGCCCGCGAGGAGCGAGTAGACGGCGCACGCGGCGCCCGCGAGCCAGAGGTAGAAGCTGAAGAGGTTGAGCCGCGGGAAGGCGACATCCTTCGCGCCGAGCATGATCGGCAGCACGAAGTTGCCAAGCGCCGCGGGGATCGACGGGATGATCACGAGGAACACCATGATCGCGCCGTGGAGCGTGAAGGCCTGGTTGTACTGCTCCGCCGTCATCCACTCGACTTCACCGGGGAAGAGGAGCTTCGTGCGGATGAGGAGCGCCATGACGCCGCCCGCGAAGAACGACGCGAGCACGGCGACGAGGTACATCACGCCGATGCGCTTGTGGTCAAGCGTGAGGAGCCACGACAGGATGCCGCGGCGGAAGGTCAGGTAGTTGTCGGGCGCTTCGGCCGCGATCGTGGGTCGTGCGTCGAGTGTCGTCATGGCGTCGCTCGCTGAAAGTTGTGGCTCGCTGCTGTCGTGTGCTCGGTCCGCATCACTTCGCTGGGGCGGACGAGCCGCCGATGTACTTGCCCTTGGCGTCAAAGTCCTTGAGGTTCTTCATCATGTCGATCAGCACATCGACCTCCCGATCGCGGAGCTGCCCCTTGAAGGTGGGCATCACATTGCCGTATCCGTCGACGATGACCTCGCCGGGGGCGAGGATCGACGCGCGGAGATAGGCCTCGGGGGTCTCGTACTTCTTGCCGGGCCCGACGAGGTCTCCGAGCCGCTTGCCGCCGTCGACCTTGTGCTGGGAACCCTCCTTCGAGCGCTCCCAGACATTGCCCGTGCCGTCATAGTCGCCCCACGACGGACCCGTTCCAGGCTTGCCGTCGAGGCTGTGGCAGCTGAGGCAGCGGCCGATGAGCTTTGGGCCACCGACCTTCCACAGGATCGAAGGATCGTCGGGGTTGTTCTTGGCGAGCTCGTCGAGCCAGCGGCCCTGCTTGGTCACCCAGTCGTCGAACTGGACCTCGCCGAGGACATGGACCCTCTGGTTCATCCGCGAGTGGTCCTTGCCGCAGTACTCGGTGCAGTAGAGGTGGTGGTACTCCTCCTCGCCCGTGGCGTGGTCGGCCTGGAACCACATGGTGGTGTAGCGGCCCGGCACGACATCCTGCTTCACGCGGAAGTCGGGGATGTAGAGCGAGTGCAGCACATCGTTCGAGCGCATCACGAGCTTGACCGGCTTCCCCGCGGGGATGTAGAGGTCCGCGCTCGTGGCGCCGTTGGGGTACTTGAACTGCCAGCTCCACTGCTGCGCGGTGACATCGATCTGATAGGCGTCGGCAGGGACCGTCTTCATGTCGACGAAGCCACGGAAGCCCATGAAGAAGATCACGACCACGATGATCGTGGGAAGGATCGTCCAGCCAAGCTCGAGCGCCGTGTGGTGGTTCGGGCCGCGCGCATAGACCTCACGCCCCTTCTGCCTGTACTTCCAGACGAAGTAGACCATCAGGCCCACGACGAGGAAGAAGAAGAAGTAGTTGATGTAGTTGATGAAGTGGAAGACCCAGTCGACGGTGCCCGAGAAGTTCGAGGCACCCTCGGGCATCCAGAAGTCCTTCGGGGTGGGACCCGAGGCGGACGAGGTCTGCGAGAGAAGTGAGGGAATGGAATGCAGCACGGGGTTCGCCTCTTCAGTTCACGGTTGCGGCCTCGGGGCCGCCCTTCGTCTTGTTCTTCCTGATCTCGGCCCTCCAGAAGAGGCCGAGCCCGATGGCAAGCACGACGACGGTGACGGCACCGCCGATCGACATCACGCGACGCGCCTGCAGCACATAGCCGCGGGCGTTTGGGTCATACATGTGGCACCACAGGATGAAGCGCTCGAGCGTGGTGCCGATGCGCCCCTCCCCCGCCTCGATGAGCGCCATGCGCAGGTCCTTCGGCTCGAAGCGCGCGCCGTACATGTAGCGGCTGACGCGGCCGTCGGGCGTGATGAGCATGATGACGGCGGCGTGCGAGTACTCGCCGTCCTCCTGAAGGCGGTAGCTGAAGCCGACGCTGTCGGCGACGGCGCGCGACATGAGTTCGGCTCCCGTGAGGAAGTGCACGCCCTTGCCTGCGCCGGGGCGCTCGAACTCCGCGAGGTAGCTTTCCTTCTTGGCCTTCGCGAGCGCGGCCGTCTCGGTCGGGTCGACGGAGACCGACAGGAGCTCGTACTGCTCGCCGGGCACCCAGTCGATCTCCTTCAGCGCGTCGAAGGTGCCGTTGAGAACGAGGTTGCACAGCATCGGGCAACGGTTGTAGCCAAGCTGCAGCACGATCGGCCGCTCGCCCGTGAAGTAGTCGGCGAGACGGATCTCGCGGCCCTGGTCGTCGACGAACTTCGCCTCGAGCGGCAGGCGCCCGTCGGGCTTCTCGATGATGTCGATTCCCTCGAGCTCCTTGGGCACGCCGGTGTTGATCTGAGCCACGGCTCCCGACGCCACGCATGCCACGCCCGCGGCTGCGAGGGCCGTGCGGAGTGACTTGGCGATGGATGGAAGCGCGAGGTTCATGGTCGTTCGTTCCTTGGCGGGGAGCTCACTTCGACTGTGCGGCCTTCAGCTCGATGGCGCGCTCGATCGGAATGCGGATCCGCTCGACTGGCGCGTCGTCGACGGTCTCGGCGTAGGTGCCGTACTGACCGAGGAGCCCCTGCTGCTCGATGCGAAGCGGCGCAGAGAGCGTCGGCGTCTCCTCGATCACGCGCTCCTCGATGAAGCCGCCCTTCACGTCGAAGAAGAGCACGCTCACCGCGAGGCAGAAGACGACGAAGATGATGATGCCGACGATGGAGTAGAACCAGGTCGAGCCCATCTCGGGATCGTCGATCTGTTCGGTTGCTGCTGGCGTCTGCTGCATGGCGTTGGTCCTGAAGGCGTCAGCCGAAGTCACATGTTCTCGAATCGCAGGCTCTCACCGAGGCGCGGGTCGCGCTTCGGAACGAGCGAGGAGCGCGAAAGCGCGGTGATGGTTCCCGCAGCGACTGCGCCGAAGGCACCGATCGCGAGGAGGAAGTTCACTGGGTTGCCGAAGTGGGTCACTGTGCCCGCGTACTTCTCGCTCGCCTGACGATAGGTCTCGAAGGTCGCGAGATCATGCGGAATCTCGGGCATCACGAGCCAGTAGAGATCCACCAGATGGAACGCGAGCATCCACACCGCGGCCGCACCAAGAGAAATCGCGAAGCGCTTCGGCCACTTGCTGATCAGCGCGACGAACGGGATCACGAAGTGGCCGAAGAGGAGCGCGAAGCTCATCGGGCCCCAGCCTCCGACCTGCCTGGCGAGGAACCAGCCCGTTTCTTCTGGGATGTTCGCGTACCAGATCAGCATGTACTGGCTGAAGGCGATGTAGGCCCAGAAGACCATGCCGAACGCGAAGAGCAGCTTGCCGAGATCCTGCATGTGCTCCGCGGTGACGATGCCCTCGAGGAGCCCGAGCGAACGCAGACGCAGCGTGACGAGGATCATGGCCGAGAAGCCGGCCGTGGCGCATCCGCAGAAGAAGTACACGCCGAACATGGTGGAGAACCACGCGGGCGAGAGCGACATGATCCAGTCGAACGACGCGAAGGTGGTCGTGAGGCCGAAGAGGATCGCAGCGGGGCCCGCCCACTTCTGCATGCGCTCCGTGTGGCGGATGTCGCCCGTCGAATCCTGCGCGCGGCTGTTGCCGACGAAGAAGTTCGCGAGAAGCGCCCACACGGCGAAGTACACGGCGGCGCGGATCCAGAAGAAGGTCGGGTTCAGGAACGCGAGCTTCTTGGCGACGACATAGGCCTCATCGGGGTTGTTGGCCTTCAGGGTCTCCATGTCGGCCCACATCCACACCATGTTCGCGCGGCCCATGTCGCCAAAGCCGACGAACCAGAGGATGACAAACGGGATGAAGAGGATCCAGTACCAGCGGAGGTTCGCGGCGAGCGCCTCGGCAGGGCGACGCACGGCGACGGACCAGCCCGCGCGCGTGAGGTGCTGCACGAAGACGAAGAAGAGGCCGCCGAGGCACATCGTGAGGCCAAAGAGGAAGGCCACGAGGTAGGCGCGCCAGAAGTGCGCTGGGGAGGTTCCGAACGCACCCGTGTAGCCGATGGCTGCGCCGCCGCCGAGACCGACGACCGCGAGGCCGAGGCCGATGTTGCGCATGCCGAGCGCGGGAGCGGGAAGCTCGATGTTCTTCGCGCCGAGGTCGACTGCATGTCCAGTGGCGTGCGCCATCACTTCACCTCCGTCGAGTCGGCTGCGGCCGTGGTCGTGGCCGTGGTCGTGGTTGTGGGCGTCGCAGTCCCCGACGAGGCACCCTCGCCCTGCGCGACATTCTTCGGGAGCTTGTCGCGGAGCTCGGGCGGGACATCCTGGATCGTCGCGTTCTGCGAGAGCTGCAGCGCCTGCACATAGGCAGCGATCGCCCAGCGGTCCTCGAGGTCGATCTGCGCCTCGTAGCCCGCCATGTTGCGGATGCCGTTCGTGACGATGTTGTAGAGCAGGCCGACGGAGTGCTCACGCACGAGCGGGTCGTGGAGGCTCTTCGCCTGCACCCACGCC
>JBIKTI010000489.1:0-3941 GCA_044348205.1 Phycisphaerales bacterium
CGGCGGCGTAACTATCTTTGGCAATTACACGATTCGCACAATCGTGGACGCCGACAACTTCACTATTTTTGCAAGCACGGTTGCAACTTCTTCGGCGTCCGGATTCATCAACGGCGGAAATGTCAGGTTTCGATACAGTTACGGCGTCGGCGCGATTCCTATCGGCAGCGGATACGGCGTTGGTGGATATGGCTCTGGCGGATACGGCACAGGACCTGCGACGGCAACGCTTTATGGCGACCCGATTGACGCATACGATTGGACGCTAGACAACTGGGGTCAAATCCTTGTCGCAGTCCCGCGCAACAACGATATTTTTGCGCCAGTTTATCTGTGGGACCCGACAAGCGGTGCGCCAATTGCAGAGGCTATTCCTACTTCGCCCGCAAAGAACATGGGCGCGTTTGTTGCGATGCCGCAGAGGCAGATTGTCGCGTGGGGCTCTACTTTTACTGGCATTGAAGACCCGCTGTTGATTCGTTGGTGCGATGTCAACAACTACAACGAGTGGGTTGCGTCAATCACCAATCAGGCGGGCTCGTATCGCATTCCAAAAGGCTCGAAGATTGTTGGATGCATTCAAGGTCCGCAACAGGGCCTTATCTGGACAGACCTCGGCGTGTGGGCGATGCAGTACACCGGCGCTCCGTATGTCTATTCGTTCAACGAACTTGGCACCGGCTGCGGCCTCATTGCGCAGAAGGCGGCGGCGTCTTTGGGCGGTGTGGTGTACTGGATGTCTCAAAGTCAGTTCTACATGCTGTCGGGAGAGGGTGTAACGCCGCTTCCGTGCCCGCTGTGGGATGTGATTTTTCAGGACATCGACCAGAACAACATCGACAAGGTTCGCATCGCTACCAATTCTCGATTCGGGGAGGTGGCGTGGTACTACCCGACCACCGGCAATGGTGGCGAAATCAACGCGTATGTGAAATACAACACGCTGCTGCAAGCGTGGGACTACGGGTCATTGTCGCGCTCCGCGTGGTTAGACCAGTCGGTTCTCGGGCCGCCCATCGGAGCAGACCCGAACACAGGTTACATCTATCAGCACGAGACCTCTCCGGATGCGGACGGTCAAGCAATGCTGCCGGCGGTGCGCACAGGATGGTTCGCCATCGCGGAAGGCGACCAGATGACCTATGTGGACCAAGTGTGGCCGGACATGAAGTGGGGCTACTTTGGTGGAGTCCAGAACGCAACGGTCAACATTACCTTCTATGTCGCAGATTACCCCGGGCAAACCCCGAAGGTGTACGGACCGTATCCGGTCACGCAAGCGACGCAATACATCTCTCCGCGGTTTCGCGGTCGCCTGATGTCAATTCAACTCTCGAGCAACGATGTCGGCAGTTTCTGGCGTATCGGCAACATCCGCTATCGAATCAAACCGGATGGGAAGTTCTGATGTCTACTTCTCTTGGCGATATTCTTACCACGCAGAAGAATGGCGTCGTCGCTCTTGGTGACATCAGCCGCTACACGCAGGCGATTGCGAATCTGTTGGCTATTTTTGGTGGATTGTCGAAGATTGGTCAGGCGGCGATGACGACCAGTTGGGCAACGCTTTATACCTGCCCGCTTGGTCAGCGCGCATGCATCGTAGACATGAACATCTGCAACACCACCGCAGCGGCCATCGGAATTTATGTGTCCGTGGTTCCGTCTGGAGGCACTGCAGGAGCGTCGAACGCTATCTTCTTCAACGCGTCGCTGCCTGCGTACAGCACGATGCAGTGGACCGGTTCTGTTGCCATGGCCGCGGGAGACACTTTGCAGGTTCAGGCGTCGGCGGCCGGCTGCACCATCACAGCGTCGGGCGGAGCGGCGTCATGAGCACCATTTCGCTTTTCCCTCCCATTGGTGCTTCCTCGAGCGCGCCGGCAACGGTGCAGTACGCGGGGGCGCAACTTGACTCGTTCGGCCGCCTGCGCGTTAGTCAGCCGGATACGCTGTTTGACAGCCAGAACCGTTATGGCGCAGACACGCAATTTGACACCTCGACCGGCACTGGAGGCAGCACAACTGCGCTGACTGACGAGTCGTCGGTGCAGATGTCAGTTACGACGACAAGCGGTTCGTTCGCGTATCGGCAGTCATATCGGTCGTTCGCGTATCAGCCGGGCAAGAGTCTGCTTGTGCTAGCCACCTTCGTGATGAACGCCGGCAAGACTGGACTTCGTCAGCGCGTTGGCTATTTCAACACGCAGAACGGAGTGTTTTTTCAGCAGGATGGCACGAGCAGGTCATTTGTTCTTAGGTCGTCAGTCACAGGCTCTGCGAGCGATGCAAGAACGGTTACGCAAGCCAACTGGAACGGCGACAAATTGAATGGCACTGGGCCGAGCGGACTGACGCTAGATGTATCGAAGGCTCAGATTCTGTTTATGGATTTTGAATGGCTTGGCGTTGGAAGCGTGCGCTGCGGCTTTGTCATCAATGGCCAGTACATTATCTGTCACACATTCGAGAACGCAAACCAGATTGCGAATGTGTACATGACAACCGCAACGCTTCCCATTCGATATGAAATCGAGAACACGGGCGCGACGGCTTCGGCCTCGAGCATGAAGCAGATTTGCTCAAGCGTTATGTCCGAAGGCGGATACTCCGCGGTAGTCGCTCCGTCGCTTGCGCGGCGCACGACTATTTTGAGTTCGATAGGAACGACATTTGTTCCACTGGTGTCGATACGCCTAAAGGCTAGTCGCACAGGCGCTGTAGTGCTTCCGTATCTAATAAACTGCCTTCCGACTTCAACGGCTAATTACGAATTTGCGTTGGTGAAGAACGCAACGCTGACATCTGCGTCGTGGAACAACACCTCGTCTCCAAATGTCGAGTTTGATGTGGCTTCTACTTCGATGACGGGCGGCACAATTGTGCAGTCGGATTTTGTGTCGTCGAGCAATCAAAGCGCAGCCGCTGTTACTGGCCCAACAGGGTACAACTACGACTTGCAGTTGGGCGCGACGGTTGGGGGTACGAGCGACATATATACGCTCGGAGTGCGTGTGCTCTCCGGCTCTAGCGGTGATGCTATCGGTTCCATCGCTTTCTACGACTTGACGAGGGGGGGCTGACATGCCACTGCACAAGGGTAAGTCTCAAGAAATTATCAGCGGCAACATCAGCGAAATGACGCACGCCGGTCATCCGCAGACCCAAGCCGTTGCCGCAGCGTTGCAGACTGCGCGCGAATCCGCTCGAGGCGGTTTGCACATGCCGTCATCGCCGAAGTCTGGTGGCAAGAAGTTGCACACGGGCCCGATTCACAGCGCCGTTGCCGGCCGCACAGACCATTTGCCGATGCATGTCCCGTCGGGCTCCTATGTCATCCCCGCCGACATCGTCTCGGCCATGGGCGAGGGCAACACGATGGCCGGCTTCAAGCGCATCAAGCGCATGTTCGGCGGCACGCCCTACGAGCAAGGCCCCGCGCCGTACTCGAAAGGTAGCGCGCCATACGACATGCCGTTGCCCGGCCGCGCATCAGGCGGGGAGACAGGCTCCGTTCCCATCGTAGCCGCGGGCGGTGAGTATGTTCTCTCTCCCGATGAGGTTCGCAAGGTCGGCAAGGGCGATATGGACCTCGGGCATCGCGCGCTCGACGAGTTCATCAAGCGGTTCCGCGCTGAGACCATCAAGACCCTGCAGAAACTTCCTCCCCCGAAAAAGGATTGACCATGACGAATGACATCAAGGTTCGAGTTGGCACTCCGGAAGACCTCGACGAAATCATGAAGATTGCGATGGTGGCCGTCGAGGAGAACGGTTTCCTAAATCCGAACCCGGGAAAACTGGCCGCGGAAATCTGGCCGGCACTGCATCAGGACCATGGCATCGTCGGCGTCATTGGTGAGCCCGGAAAGTTGATAGAGGCGTGCGTGCTGCTGCGCATCGGTCAGATGTGGTACTCCGACACTCTCGTGGTTGAGGAG
>JBIKTI010000503.1:0-11650 GCA_044348205.1 Phycisphaerales bacterium
GTTCGTCGTCGTCACGATCACGAATCGCTGTTCCATCGTTCGTCCCTCCATCGCATCGATCCGACGATCACACTTGTCGTCGCCAAAGCAGACAGCCGACGGATGACGGATCGCCGGAGAGTGCAGGGGGAACCGCACAACGCCAGACCGCCGACGGCGTGGAACGGACGGCGGCGAATGCGATGCCGCAGACGGTGCGGAAGACGGGCCGCAGACCGGGCCGCGGACCACGCCGCAGACCGGGGAACGGGGTGGAGGAAGAGGGTTGTCAATAAAGTTGAGTGGGGCGCAAGAATGGAGACAAGTAAAGCTGTTTTTTGCGATTCGGAAGGGTCGTGTTCGTTTGGTTCCGCACCGCCGCACCGCTGTTTCGAGGCCGAAAGGCCCGATCCGCCCGCCGCCCGCCGCCCCGGCCCCCGCGGCCCCCACGCCCGCCCCAGCTACAGCTACGTTCCCCCTCTGGATTTTTTCCCCAAAAACCTCGCGGCCCCAGTGCGCCTCTCCCGCCCTTTCGCCCCTCAACCCGACCCGCTATACACCCGTCCACTACGCCCGCCAGATCGCGTTATAGAGCGTTTAACGGGGTGCCGCCTCCAGCCCGGGTTTCCCGAGTACTCCGGCAGGTCAGATTTCTGGTGGCTGGTCGGGCCATAACCCCGGTGGTGGCTGACCGGGTGTTGAGAGGAGGCGCTCATGTGTGACGAGGTCTGGTATTCCGACTGCGCCTTTGGCGACTGCTATGGCTCCGAGACACCGGAGTTGCTGATCGACCCGTGAGTTGCGCCGCGAAACAGCATGTCCCGTAAATGTTGACGACCTCTGGATAATCGAGCCATCGGTTCGAGAGTCCCAGTTACGGAGGTTGGCAGATGATCACGGCGACGATAGTCGGGAACGTGGGCAAGAAGCCCGAGGCCAAGACCACGAAGACCGGCAAGCTGATGTGCCGGTTCGGCGTGGCAAGCACCAAGAAGTCGGAGGGTCGGGAGCCGGTCACCAGCTGGGTGAACGTCCTGTGCTTCGACGAGCAGGCCGAGCAGGTGCAGGACAGGGTCAATCAAGGCGACCGTGTCATGGTCACCGGCAGGCTGGAGGTGGAGAAGTACTCCGCCGATGACGGGACGGAGCGGACCAGCGTCACCCTGCTGGCCGACGACATCGGGCTTTCCCTCCGGTTCGCGCCGAAGGGGCAGCGGCAAGCCGATGACTCATTCAAAGACCCCTTCTAGGAGGGCGTCCAGTGACGTTGCCGTTGGAGCGCTGCCGTTCGGTCTTGCAGGTTCACGCTTTTCTGCGTGATCTGATCGATCCCGCCAACACGCCCAAGGTTCCCGGGGTGGTTCGGGACCGGGCGGCGGCGCTTCTTCGGCATTACCCGTGGCCCATCCACATGGAAGCGGCTGCCAAATGCTCACCCGAGGTGTTTGAGTTCCCCCTCACCCAGCAGACCGAGGAACCCACTGATGGAACAGTTGGTTGGCGAGGCCAAAGCGGCCCTAGAGAAAAGTGATCCTGCCCTCGCCCGGGTGGCTCATAGCCTGATCCCGCGGCTGGTGGCTGAAATCAAACGGCTAACGAAGCGTCTAGATGAGGTGGAGGGGCACGGCTGTGGGAGAGGAAACTGTGCAATCAAGCGTTGCCAAGGAACAGGCGAAGGAGGTCGAGAGGCTCAAGGAGGAGGGCAGGCGGCTGAAAATGGAAGTTCAGCGCCTGCGGGACTTGTTGATCAGTGCGGGCTACCCAATCTAGGAGGGGATCATGGCTGACCAGCTGCTCTGGACTCTGGAAGAGGTTTCTCTGCACACCGGCATCGCTGCCCGTACATGGCGGCGATACGTCAGGGCGGGCAAGGCTCCCCAGCCGATCAAGCTGGGGCGTGTCACCCGCTGGAGCATCGAAGCCGTGAAGCAGTGGGTCCAGCTGGAGTCCACCTCCGCCGGGGCAGCTGCCAGCCCGAAAGCCGAGCCGTCTGGCTGGATGAGCGCCAACGTCTCGTTTCCCCCGAGAGGCTCGTTTGCCGTGGGGATTCGCTGGGATGCGGAGCGGAGCCGGTGGCGTCTTGCAGACGGTAGGACAGGTGCCGAGTACTGGCACGCCCTGCCGACTCCCCCGAAGAGAAACATCCCAAAAAAGGCACCGTGGTGAATAGATGCGCAATTTGTACGACAGGATCACAGAACTGGAGGCGGAGAACCACCGCCTCCGGGTCGAGGGCCATTCCCAGCGGGTGGAACTCGACTGCCTGCGGGCGACCGTCAAGGTGCTGTGCGACAAAACTGGAGATGCCTCACCGACCGCATGGACGGTGAAGAGCATCTTGGACGAGCGCGGCCACAACGACCGCGTTCGGGACAAGGGCAATCGCTTCGTGAAGAGGGACCAATGACCGACATCGTGACCCGCTTGCTCGACCGCTCCTACATGTCGAAGGCGAAAGACCCTCTCTGCGAGGAAGCCGCCGCCGAGATTGAGCGGCTGAAGCAGCGGGTGGCCGAGCTTGCCTATTCCAAAGAGCAGCTAGAGCTTCGGGTCTTGGACTTGATAATGACCCGGGCCAAGAACGCTTTGGTCACCCTCACCGACGCGGAGCGGGCGGCTCTGCACTGGTTCGCCCATTACGGTCTGCCGGAACACCGCGCCGCCACGCTGCGCGGCCTACTGGAGAGACTTCACCCCGCTGCCTCTGGATATACCCACGGTGTATCGGCGTCCAAAGAAACAAAGGAAGAGAGCCGCTGGATATCGACGGCTGACCAGATGCCGGGCCACATCGAAGAAGTGCTGATGTACTTCGGGGACGACTCCGACCAGCAGGTCGTGCGCACGGGCTACTACGACACCGGGGAAGACTCCGACAGGAGCAACGGTCTGACGGTAGCTGACCTGCGTGGGTGGTGGGTTCACACCGGCAGCGACGAGTCCGAGAAGATCGACGAGTCCGAAGCGCCGCCTACCCACTGGATGCTTTGTCCCGGCCCACCGGACGAATAAGAGTCGCCTCCAGTTCAGTTGCCCCGGAACGTAACTGAAAAACGACGAAATGCGCACACATTGACATATGGATGGGGCAATGAACGACATCATAAACCGCCTGCGCCGCTGGACTCACGAGGCCGTCGCACCGCCAGCCTCCGACCTGATGGACGAGGCAGCCGCCGAGATCGAGCGACTGCGGGGCGTGCTGGCAACGCGGGAGTGGGTCGCCCGCGCAGAGCGCGAACCCGACCAGATGCGCCAGTGCCTGCTCTTCACCAACCACCTCGACGGGTTCGTTTGGATCGGTCGCAGGGGGGTTCTCCCGCAGGACGTTTCACACTGGATGTACCTGCCCGAGCCGCCGAGGCCACAACCGTAGTGAGCGACCGCCCACTTCGAGGTATCGATGCCCACGCCGGAACACCGCATACGGGAACTCCAAAAGCTGCTGCCGAGGGCGCAGGCGGAGTACAGGCCGCAGTATGTCCCGGTGCAGATGGACACCGAGCGTGCTTCGTGGGAAGCCTACAGCGACTTCACGAACCCTCCCGAGCCGCAGCGGGCACTGCCGAAGGCCGAGGATTTGAATGCCCCGGTGGTTCATAATCCCTACGGGCGATCTTGGTTGGCGTCCGACGGCAAACGCCGCTGATCACATGGGTTCCGTCTTGGTAGAAGCCATTTTCACCCTCTGCGCCATCCTATCGGTAGCCTGCGTGACTACTCTGCTCTGCACGTTCTCGCTCGCCGCCTCGTTCATGCTCGTCGCTATGGTGATCGACGGCGTGATCGAAGAGTTCAGCGACCCTGATCTCTGACCCGCTTTAGGCGGCGGATGTTCTCGATGGCGCTGTCGCTGTCCTGCTGTTTCTGCGCGTACTCCGCGGCGTGGACTTCGGGCGATCCTTCCAGCTTCGGGGCCGTGAAGGCTTTCGAGACTGCGGGGAGCGTGAACATGCCGAGGGCGTAGTTCCACGGGCTGGCCGTCTCCGAGACTCCCTCGCGAGCAGCTGCCTTGACCGCCTGCGTGGCTGCGCCCTTGAGCGTCCCGGCCCCGACAGCCTTGGCGGCTCCCCAGCCCATCGACCCGAGGGTGAACGGGTCCGCTGTCTCCGGCATCATGTCTTGGAACCACGCCCACGCTGGCGAGTACGTTTCGCCTCGTGATGCGCCGTATTGCTCGACCGTCGGAACTCCGGCTTTCCCGATGTTGTCCCGCATCTGCTTGAGGTGCTTGACCCGGCTTACGGGGTCCATGTCACCGGGCAGGCGCGGGCTGGCACCAGTGACGGATCGCTGCTCGCTGTCATACGCCAGCTGCTTCGGCAACTCCGACGGGAGGTTCTTCACCAGCTTGTAGGCGTTGTTGGTGACCCACGCCGCGGCGTCAGGCCCGAACCTCCCCGTGTTTTCGTTCAGCAGGTCAGGCTCGTCGCGCCGAAGCGCCCGCCTCGCGGCTTCCGCCCCCGCACTGGCCCCGGCCCACAGACCTCCGGCCACCGTGTCGCCCATGTTCGAGATGTTCGTCAGCGTTCCCTGCGCTCCGATCAGCGAGTACTGCGGGAAGTTCGCACCCATCCACGAGGAGTGCCGTTCCGGCTCGTTCTCACCAGAGTCGTGGTAGTCGGAGGCGTCCAGCCACGAGGCCGCACGGTTGCGTGCCCGGTCCTGATCGCTCGCTCCCCCGGCCCACAGGTTCGGCCCGGCGTCGTAGTCCACCTCGACCGGGAACCCCTCTTCGTCTGTGGCGTGCGTGTGCCCGCCCTCCGTCAGGTCGCGGATGTTGACGACGTTCTTTCGCCCGAGCGCGGCGTTGAGCAGGTTGGCGTCCCGCATGCTCGCGTGTGCGTTCTGGTCCCCGGGGCCGAGCGCGTACCAGCTGCTGCCGGTCTTCTCGCTGACGGCATCCCTCTCCGCAGGTGATATCCCGGGCGCTTGCCCAGCTGCGGAGTTGGCGATGGCGGAGTCCAGCTGCTGGACGAGCGCGTGCCGTTCTTCGTCCGATCCATCGAGCAGAACCCGAGCCGCCTCAACGGGATCGGCATCGGGCAGACGCTTGAGGATCACTTCCCCCAGCTTCCGCAACATGCGCTGGCGGGCTTCCTCAACAAAAGCGCCGTGATCGTAGTCCATGCAGTGGTTCCTCCGGGGGTTTATGGCGGAACGGTCGCGCAACGGGCCATAAGTCCCGTAGACCGTTGCCCCAAGCATCAAGGTGAACCATGCGGCTGCTCTTCGCCGCGCTTCTGTGCGCCCTCGTTTCGCAGGTTGCGAACGCCGAGAACCGGCTGTATCGCACCGAGTGTGACGGCACTACTTGCCGCCGCGTGACCATCGGCAGCGAGTGGGAATACCGCATCGTCGATCTCGTGAATCGGGAACGACGCAGCCGTGGCCTGCGCCCTCTCGCAGTCGCCGCGCCGCTGATGAACTTCGCCCGCTCGTGGAGCGGCAAGCAGGCCAACCAGCGCCGCATGTACCACTCCGGCGGGCCGTATGGCGAGAACGTGGCCTACGGTCAGCGCGACCCGGTGGAAGTCATGCGGGCATGGATGAACTCGCCCGGTCATCGCGCAAACATCCTCAACGGTCGCTACTCGACCATCGGCGTCGGCGTCGTCGTCGCTGCGAGCGGCCAGCCCTACTACACGCAAGTCTTTCGGTAGTCCCTCACCCCAAGCGAGGTAGCCCATGTCCGACGAAGAGATGCTGGACGAAGTCCCCGAGAACGACGCCCCCGAGCAGGAAGCACCGGAAGAAGAATCGCAGCCGGAGGTGACCGATGAGGCACCCGAGCAGCAGATCGAGGCACCAGCTGCCCCGAGAAGCCCATTCGATGCGTTTAAGTCTCTGCCTGACTTCCAAGGCGCTGATGAGCGCGCCATTGCGCAGCGTCTGTATCAGTCTCTCGAACGAGAGAAAGAAGCAACACGCGCTCTCGCCCAGTACCAGCAAATCCTGCCCGTCGCCCAAGAGTACCTCCAGCACCGACCCGAGTTCGACAAGTGGCGTGCGGCGCAGCAGGCTCCCGCCCAGCCCGTAGCCCAGCCCCAGCAGAAGAAGGAGGAATCGTGGTGGAATCCTCCCCAGCTGCGGGACGCCTACAAGCGGTACATCGTCAAGGACGAGCATGGCCGCGACACCATCGCCACCGACGCTCCGCTGGACGCCCGGCACGCGATCACCGAGTTCTTTCAGTACAAGCAGAACTTCGCTGACAAGTTCCTCTCCAACCCGGAAGAGGCGCTGGCTCCGATGGTTACGCGGCTTGCCCAGCAGCAGGCGGAACAGATCGTTCGCGGCCAGCTGGAAGAGACTTCGCGCGTTCAGTACGTCCAATCAATCGAGCAGCAGAACCGCGATTGGCTGTACGACGCAAACGGGAATGTATCACCAGAGGGTGAGGCAGCCAGAACATATATCGAACAGGCAGCGTCCTTGGGCATTGCTTCACCGCAGGCCCGTTGGGACTACGCGCTGAAGATGGTCGAACGCGACCTTCAGACACAGGTTTTGGCATCACAAACGAGAGCGGAGTCGCAGCAGGCATTTCAGCGGCAGCTTGATCAAGTCGTTCCGGCGAGCGTTGTCCCCAGCGCACCACCGAAACAGAGTCAGGCCGAAGCCAACATGGACTACCTGCGGCGAGCAGCTTCGCGAACCGCCAATCGATCAGGTGTGACGACGAACAACCCCGAAGCTGCGCGCAAGGGGATGAGTTTTGAAGAGCATTTCCGCTCTGCACTTTCGGATGACGGGCTGATTTAGTTCGGCCACAACACAAAAGGAACGGCGCAATGGCGAGTACCACTGATTGGGCGAGGGCTATCGGCACAACGCTGACGAACTACCTCAGAACTGAGGAGATCGCAGTCCTTCGCAAGTACCGTGTCCTCGCTGCGCTCGAAGCCAGCGGCAACGTGCTGACCAATCAGTCGGGCAGGGGCTTTTCATGGGAGGTGAGATTCCGCAACCAGCCCGTGTCCGCGAACAACGGAGAGACTCCGCGCGTCTTCAGCCGCCAGAATCTCTGGAAGACGGCCAAGCTCGATTGGCGCGGATACCAATGTACGGACGCGGTCCTACGGCGGGAGATGTTGGAAAACCGCGGTCAGCAGGCGCTGATCCAAGTCGCAGGCAAGATGGCCTCGCGCTTGCAGGAGTCGGTCGAGCAGCACATCTCGCGTGAGGTCTACACCGACGGCGATGCTCCGGGCAACGAGCATCGGTTCTGCGGCCTCGACACGTTCACCGGCTACGACGGCACCGTGAACGTGGACGACGGCACGAAGCGCGCCGCCAACGCCGCGGACCCGTTCTGCTGGGCGAAGGACACCTACGCCGGTCTTTCGACCGAACTGGGTGCCGAGGCTGGCTCGCAGCTGGAGAAGGGCAGCTGGCCCAACGTGGCGTGCGATGAGTCCTACGACTACTACACGCCGATCCTCACAAATTACACCTCGACGTTCTTCAAGGGGGCCACGCCCACTTGGAAGGATCAGTGCGTCGAGGCGACTCGCGAGGCGATTCATCAGGCGAAAAGAAACGATTCTAAGGAATCGGCCATCGATCTCGTGCTGGTGGACCGGCGCATGTTCATCGACTACATGAACCGGCTCGACTCGAAGGAGCGGACCATCGTCACGCGGACGAACGGTCTGAAGTCCTACGGGTTCAGCGATGTGTTCGAGCAGGACGGGGTCGAAATCTCGACGGAATATTCGGTTCCGACGGGCTGCGGCTACGGCGTCAGCATCGGCAACATGTACCTCCACTGCATGGAGTCGCAGCTGATCACCGCCGAGGGACCGTACTTCAACCAGCACAACCAAGCGTACGAGTACGTCGCTTCGGTTCTCGCCAACCTGCGCATGGTCAGTCCGCGCAACTTCTTCAAACTCGTCGCAGCCGCCTGATCCTAAGAAAGGGAAACCATGTCCTACACGTTCGACCCCGGGTTCAGCCGCGGCCAAGTCCTTGGCACCGTCTGGTATCACCCCATCGAGAAGACCGACCCCACCGTCACGGGACGGTCGCAGGTCTTCACGAAGAAGCAGTTCACCGACGTTCACGCCAAGACGGGTGCGGTTCTCTCCAACGAGATCGTCACCTGCGTGGCGGTTCCGAACGACACCGGCGCTCCGGTCCTCCCGGGGGCCAAGCTGGTCGTCAAGGGCTACGACGGCGTGGTGGACGAGTACCTCCCCGCCGCTGGCTGCCCGGACAAGGAAGTGTTCTGGCTCGTGATCGACGGCCCGACGCAGCAGCCGCTGGGCACCCGCGTCTCGCTGGGCGTGAAGGGCACGCCCTCGCCCCGGCTCGTCATCGACGCGAACGGCGACGAAGTCCCCGAGCCGTCCGGTAACCCCGATCAGTCCGGTAACCCCGATCAGTCCGGTACGACCGATCCGGTCGATCCCGCGCCGTCCGGTAACCCGTAGTGATCCCTGTCAGAAGGAGTCTGCCATGCGTGGTTTCGTCTTTGCGCTGATCGCTCTCGTCGCCTTCCCGGTCGTGGCCGAGGAAGCCGCCAAGAACGCACGCGAACTGGGCGAGCAGGTGCATGTGATCAAGAAGAAGGCCCGCGCCGAAAAGGCTTCGGCCTATCGGAAGTTCAAGGCCAAGAAGCTGGAAGCCCGGTCCAAGGCGTGGACCGAGGCTGACGAGTACGCCCATCGGAGTGGGAGCGCCAAAGAGGGCAAGTGACCGCCGGGCGGTTCAGTGAGGCTGCCGGGCGGCTGGGGGCGACCCCGCCGCCCTTGGCGTAGATAGAGGACGGCCAGTGCCAACCATCAACCCTCTTCAAGACCTCCATTCGTTCCATTCGGGGCAGTCCCCGAGCCGGAGTAGTTCCAGCAGTGTGAACTACGACTACACGGGGCAGGCGCTCGCCAACAAGTACGGCGAGCAGCTGGGCAGCCTGCGGGCGTCCCACAACCAAGCCTTGATGGACGACCCCCTGTCGGCCCGAGCCACCGGGGCGCGCATCCGCGACCTGCGGCGTTACCTATCCGCGTACAAGCGCGGCGGCAACCTTCCCGATCAGGAAGTCATCCCGGGCGTCCGCATCGACTCGCAGACGGAGTCGCAAAACACAGGGGAATCCCGCGGCCCATCGTTCCAGTTCCACGATCCCCTCCGCGAACACCTGCAAGCACAAAAATGAGCAGCTACTACTCCCAGTACCGTATGGCATCCAACGCCCCGCACCGCGGTGGCCTTCTCTCCGCCCTGACCGCCAACGCCGACGCAGCTGGCGAGAGCCGCCTCGCCGCCAACCGGGCTGCGCGGGCCGAGGCTTCCGGCAATCAGGCCGGATCGGCCAGCCTCAACAACTTCTCCCGCGGCGCGTCCGACCATCTCTACGACGAGGCCAACCGACAGCAGGCCCGTTCCGACAGCGCCGCCGGGCAGCTGGAGACTATGGAAGGCTGGCGGCAGGACGACCATGAGCGCGCCCTGCAAGCCGGTGCCCACGACCAGCGGCAGTACGAAGCCGAGACGAAGCGCTATGTGTCCGACAACGACCTCCGCGCGCAGGCCGGGTGGGCCAATGCCATCAACGGCATGGGCGGCGGAGGTGCTGCGGGTGGCGGTCTGGCGTCCTCCGGGTCGCCGGGGATGCAGCTGTACGGTGCGAGCGGCCAGCGGATTGGCGGCACGCCGTTCTCGTCCTCGCTCCTGCGGAAATAGCCAGCGCGTGCTGGCAGCTTGGGGCCGATCCGGCAGGGACGCCTGTCGGATCGGTTTCTACTGGAGGGACGATGGCTGGAATGAAGACCTGCGAGGACTGCGGGGGCGAGCGTGAGGATACGCCGCTGAACTTCCCGGTCTTCCGCAAGAGGCGAATGAAGTGCCTGTCGTGCGTCGTCAAGCGGCGTCGTCTCAAGGCTGACCAGCGCAAGGAGAAGCGCGCCCGCGAGATGCAGCGGCTGGAGGACTCCGCCGTCGATGCGATGCTCGCCGGGTCCAAGCGTGGCGGCAGCGAGATTCCCCACTCCGCGGAACTGCTGGAGCAGGTGATGCACTGCTTCGGCGGCGTGAACGGGTTCTCGAACCTGCTGATGAAGAACTACTTCGACTCCGCCCCGGGCGGGCCGCAGCGGACGAAGATTCTCGAACTGATTACCAAGCTGGTGACCACCAACGCTTCGCAGGGTGGCTCGAAGAAGCCGCTGATGATGTGGAGCGAGGAGGAGTTGAACGAGGAGTTGGATGCCCGACTCCAGCAGGCGGTGGAGCAGTTCTTGCCCCCACCGGCTGTGTCGGCTCTCCCGGTGGTCGAGGAGGTGACACTTGAAACCCCTGCCGAACATTCAGATACAGACCAGTAGCTTCGCGAAGGACCGGCTGCGCGAGTTGCAGTCGGAAATCAACGAGCGTCGGATCGAGGCGCTACGCCTCTACAAGCCGTCCGCGCAGCAGGAGAACGTACACGCCTGCACGGCCAGCGAAGTGCTGGTGCTTGGCGGCAACCGTTCCGGCAAGTCCCTCTGCACGTTCATCGAGGACGCCCGTGCCGCCACCGGGCAAGACCCGCACGGGAAGTACCCCGAGAAGGACGGCGTGCTGGTGATCGTCGGGCGCAACTGGTCCCACATCGGACTCGTGTGCGTGCCGTACCTCCTGCGTGCCGGGGCGTTCAAGATCATCCGCGACAAGAAGACGAAGCAGTGGCGCGCCTTCGATCCCTCGAAGGATGCAGACCGCCGGGCGGATGCGAAGCCCGCTCCTCCGCTCATCCCGCCGCGGTTCATCAAGTCGATCAGCTGGGTTCTCAAGTCAGCTGGCTATTGCAACAACATCGAACTGCACAACGGATGGCGCATCCAGTTCTTCTCCGCCGAGGGTGACGCGCCCCAAGGTTTTTCTGCCGACCGCGTACATTTTGACGAGGACGTTGGAAATGACGCTTGGCTACCGGAAATGCAGGCGCGCCTTGCCGACCGCAAGGGCAAGCTGTGCTTTAGCGCCATGCCGCACTCCAAGTCGGAGACGCTTCTTGGCTTGTCGGAGCGTGCTGACCGGGCCGCGGAGTCGGGTGAGCCGAACCCGACGATCCAGAAGTTCACTCTCCGGTTCCTCGACAACGACCACATCGATGCGGAAGAGAAGGCCAAGGCGATAGAGCGGTGGTCGGCCCAAGGCGAAGACGTTCTGCGGATGCGCGCCGAGGGCGAGTTCGTCACCGACAGCGTTCTCGTCTATCCCGGCTTCGCCATGTCCGTCCACGGTATGGAGCGCAAAAGCCTGCCCAACGGGGTCACCGTCCCGGCAGAGTGGACACGCTACGCCGCTATCGACCCGGGCCACGCCGTGACGGCGGTCCTGTTCATGGCGGTTCCCCCCGACAACCAGACGCTCCTGATCTACGACGAGTTGTACCTGCGCGGGTGCAACGCGGTGATGTTCGGGGAGAAGTTCGCAGCTGCCGTCCAAGGCCAGACGTTCTACAAGTTCATCATCGACATGCGCGGCGGCAGGCTGCGGGACATAGGCTCCGGGCGGCAGGTGGTGGAGCAGTACGTCGTCGAGATGCGAAAGCACGGTGTCCGCTCGCTGTCCACTGGCTCCGGGTTCATGGCCGGATGCGATGACATCGAGGCCAGAACTGGCGCGGTGCGGACAGCAATGCACATTCGCCCCAACGGCACGCCCCGTCTTCGGGTGCTGC
>JBIKTI010000540.1:0-3933 GCA_044348205.1 Phycisphaerales bacterium
CCAACATTCACTGAATCATCCGAGACGGCGCCAGTTATGTTATAATTTGAGTTGACGAGGCTGGCCGAGTTTGTGCCATCGTAGGTTTTTTCGACCGTAGATGTGAGATTGATCGAGAGCGTGGGAGTATTGGCAAAGAAAAGACCATTGCCAGAACCCAGAATTGGATTGGATTGCTGGTCGCTATCAAAGGTTTGATTGTATTGCTTGAAATCATAGGACAATCCGCCCAGATTACCACGAGGAGTGGAGGTGGGATTCTCGGCATAGACCGCCCAGCTGGCTCCGAGTTGTTTCACAAGAGCTGCAGCCCCTGCTGACGAGCTATTCAGGAACGCTCCGCTACCGGCGTCAAGGGTTATGGCCCTGCCTGTTGAAGTGTCAGCGGTGAGGGTGGCGCCGCCCGACAGGATGATGCCGGAGGAGCCGCGAGCCAGAACTGTATTTGCATTAATTGGCGCATTGAGATTGAGCTGGCCATTGAGTGCACGAAGTACCACCGGTCCATCGGCACGTAGGGCCCCAGGGGTGAGTGAGCCGCTGGCCTGGGTGATGGACAAGTTGGAGAAGTTCCCGTCAATCGTTCCACCGCTGCGGTTGAAACTTTGGAAGACCTGCAGATCAACGCTGCCGCTGATGGAAGCATTTGCCAACTCAAGGGTCTTGATCATCGCCGTACCATTGGCTTGCAAACTACCACCATTAAGCGTTAGACTATTTAGATTTAGAGATAAAATATTTTCCAGAACTCCACCAACACTGTTAATGGATAGTGCAACAATCTGGGCATCTTTGATCCTAGAGTTGACGTCCATACTGATTGGGCCGTTGGCTGTGACGGTGCCACCATTGAGGCTCAGGCTTGCCCCAGGCTCCAGGAAGGTGGCACCCAAGCCACTGTCATCGATATCCGCGTTCAGGTTCAGGTTAAGAGCAGAGCTGGTGCTGGTGATGCTGGAATTGAGGACAATATCGTTGTGGGCATTGAGGGTGAGATTGGCCTCGCCGCCGGTCGTTTTGTTGATGGGGGAGTTGACGGTGATGTTTCCGGCCTGAGTTCCTTGCGGATTGGTAGTGTCTACGATTACGCTGCCGCCGGCATTCAGGGCAGATTGGATCGTGGCGACAGACAGTTTTGAGGGAGTGTTTGTAGGTATGTATTTGGGGCTGCCTGGACTGCCTGAACGAGATATATTTTGATCGTTGAACTTAAATTCACCAGAAAATTTTATTCTTAATCCACTAGGATTAAGTCCAGTCGGATTGCTGGAATTAGAATTATTTTTTACATTCACCAAAATGATGTTCTCTCCTGCTTGAAAATTTACATGACTTATCAAGAGTTCAGTGCCTCCCCCCGCAAAACCGGTGGAACCAAGGCCAATATTATTGCCGTTGATTGAAAAACTAGTAATATTGTCATCCACCCATATTCTTGCTGCAACCGATGACTGCTCAAGAGGCTGCGCATCAAGTGCAAAGCTGGTCTTGAAGAGCTTCGTTCCGGGGGGAGATGCGTAGACTGAATTGTGCGGCACGTCGCTGATCCAGCCAGATAAGTCTCCATCAGCTGCCCAATATTGATCCGGAGTAGTCTTATATGCTTTGGCGCCTTGATCGCCTAAGAACCAATGCAGATCAAAATCACCGTTGCCAGCGATGTCACCATTTGCTTTTACACCTGTGCTGAACAATCCGACTTGTTGAGGTGTTTTCGTGAAGACATCGTTGGATATCTCAATATCGTAGGGATCAATCAACCATGTGCCCCCCTTCCCTAGCATTGCCGCCAGATCCGGAGCCCGGCTGAGGGCCACCGTGGCCCCGGAGGTTTCCACAAAGCCGCCATTGCCGCCGTCCGGCCCGCCCCGCACGCTCAGCAGGCCAGCCACCTCCGTGCGCTGGTTGGCGTAGGCAATCACCGTGCCCCCATCCCCCTTCGCCAGGGCATCGGCGCGCACCGTGCTGGCCCCATCCACGGTGGTGCTGGTGGCGTTAGGCACGGCGGGGTTGGCGCCGCGGACATCGCCCCCCAGCAGCACCGTGCCGCCACCGGCCGGGCCGCTGGCATCGAGGGCGGCGCCCGTTAGCGCCACCCGCTGGCCCGTGATCTCGATGCGGCCGCCCTTGCCAGCCTGGTCACTGGCCGCCGTGCCACTGGCCGTTGCCGCAACGCCCAGGGCCTTGAGCTGACCCGCGACGAGGGCATCGTTGCTGGCACTGATGCGGATCACACCGCCATCCAACCCGGCGGCAATCTGAGCTGGAGCGGGGGGATTTGTTTCCGGCAATGGTCCTGCCACCGCCGCAGGGAGCTGCGGTGCCGAGGTTTGAGGGGTGGCGGAGGCGGGGTTTGCGGCAGCGGCGGTGAGGACCGGGGTAGAGACCGGAGTTGCAGGGTTGGTGGGCGACGTACCGGTTGTGGCAATGGCAGCTGGGGCTGGCACAACTGGAGCTTCCGGCGGGGCCGTTGTCGTTCCCGGCGCTGGCGCCGCAGGCGCCTGGGCACTGGTGGCCACCTGCGCACCCGCGGCAACAGTGACGTTTTTGCCACTCAGCTCCACGCTGCCGCCGGGAACGGCCAGCTGGCTGCCGGTCTGCAGCAACAGATGGCCGCCCTGGGCATCCAGCAACAACGCCGCATCCACCTGAATCAAGCCGCCATCCACCACCAGATCGCCGGCGTCGGTGATGCCATTGCCCTGCGCTTCGGCTGGATCGCTGCCCAAGCCGGCCTTGCCAAGAATCGGCGCCGCCGTCAACAGGGCCGCTTCAGACGCCGTGGTGCGAAACACATCGAAACGACCATCGCCCAACCGAAGGGAGCTGGCCGTACTCAGGGTGAGTTGGGGGGTATTGATGAACTGGGCACCCGCTCCCACCCGCAGACCCCCGGGGGAGAGGAAAAACAAATGGGCCGGCGAGCTGAGGCTGATGCCCTTGTTCACAAAAGACCCCAGAGGGTCGAGCACCCCCAGCACCACCGTGCGGTAGGGGCCATTTTGAATCGAAACACCCTTGATCTCCCCGCGGGTGTCAAAGCGGTTGAAGCGGTGAAACAAGTTGGCGCCCGCCGCCGTGCCGCCACTCACTTCGCATTGGCCCGCCTGGCAGCGGCCGCCCGCCACGCCGTTGACCCTGGTGCCCAGATCCAAAGGGCCTCGGGTGGCGGAAACCTCGCCCGCCCTGGCCCCCGAGGCCAGCAACAGGACCGCCAGCGAACCACTGGCCACCAGCGGCTGGATCCAGGCTGGACCCTCCCCGGGCCAGGCCTGAACTTCACTTGCAAGCTCGTGGCGGCGGGGCCGGGCCATGGACGTGACGCTTAGAACCGTCTTTTAATCCGCTAATCATGACCCAGATCCAGCGGAGTTGCGCAGAGAAGCTCCCCATTGACCATCCCTTGGCCTGGCTGTCCCACGATGGAGGAACAGCCAGGCCAAGGGATCCTGCCAAGCAGGTGGAGCACGGCTTGGAAGCAATCACCTCAGTCACCGCAACCCCGCCCAAGCAGTGGCCACCGCCCTGTCCGGTCAGGAAACTGGCAGTGTTAGCGGCCGCAAACAACAGCTCAACCCAGCAGTGAACAATACACGCCCCATGCCTTGGCTGGCTGGATAGGCTCTTCAAACGCGCTAGGCCCAAAAATCCTTCGGCCACAGCCGCCACCTCCAATCAAGCTTTCCTCGAGCCTTCGACATCGCCTTTCAGACTGTCCCCAGAAGGCTGCGACAGCAAAGCACAGCATTACCATCACCACAATTACCGCTGACCCATTGGCGTGCCGTTCCTGCTGGCCCAATTGGTGGCCCCCCCCCTCCAGAACAGTCCTGTCCGACTCCCTACTCCGGCTCTGGAACAACCGCAACGGCGCCCCAACCAGCCCGCAGCACCCATTCTGGAGACACCGATTGAGTCCAGCCCAACAGAGAT
>JBIKTI010000306.1:0-3919 GCA_044348205.1 Phycisphaerales bacterium
ACATAGGCAGCGATCGCCCAGCGGTCCTCGAGGTCGATCTGCGCCTCGTAGCCCGCCATGTTGCGGATGCCGTTCGTGACGATGTTGTAGAGCAGGCCGACGGAGTGCTCGCGCACGAGCGGGTCGTGGAGGCTCTTCGCCTGCACCCACGCCGTTCCATGCACGGGCCCGTCCGCGTTCGACATCAGCTCCATGGCGCGCTTGTTGACCGGGCCGTCGCCGAATCCAGCGTAGCCGTGGCACACGGAGCAGTAGATGTTGTAGCGCTCCTGCCCGCGGAGGAGGAACTGCTCGTTCAGCGTGAGGCCCGCGGGCAGCGTGGTCGCCCACTCGCCGCCGACGACGCCTTCGTAGAGGTGCGCATCGAGCCGCGTCTCGCCCTGCGCGACCACGCCCTGCACCTCTGGGCGCTGCGTGCGGCCGTCTGCGAAGAGCGGGTTCACGGCCTGCGTCTTGAACTTCGGCTGGAAGTCCATGTCGAAGAAGATGTGGACGGGCCTGTTCGGATCGGGCGTCGCGCGGACGCGCGCGATCACGAACGGCGGGATCGCAAGCGCGAGGGCGGCGACGGCGCCCGTGAAGATCATCCAGCGTGGGGGCATCGGGATCATGGGTTCAGTCCTCCACCGCCTCGACCGCGACAGGGTCGAGCGACTTGAGGAACTCCTCCGTCTTCCTCGGCAGGAACTTGGGATCGCGCGCCTCGATCGAGATGAAGAAGCGGTCGTTCGACGCGCGGCGGAAACGGTTCGACCTGAACAGCGGGTGATAGAGCTGCGGCAGGCCGTTGAAGAGGAACATCATCGACACCGTGGTGAGCGCGGCGAAGAGGATGGTGACCTCGAACATCACGGGAATGAACGCGGGGAGGCTCATCGCGGGCTTGCCCGAGATGAGGTACGGATAGCCCGTCACCCACACGCCCGCCCAGATGGTGAAGTCCCACGAGTTCGTGAACGCCTGCAGCAGGAACGCCGCAAAGGTGCCCGCGGCGCCCGCGCCGAACACAAGCACGGGAAGGATGGTGCGCTTGATGCCCATCGCCTTGTCGAGGCCGTGCACGGGGAACGGCGTGTGGCAGTCCCACCACTTGTAGCCCGCGTCGCGGACCTTCTCGGCTGCGGCCATGAGGTCGCCTGGAGTCTCGAACTCTGCGATGAGGCCGTAGAGCTTCGCGGGGTTGGCCGGCTGGCCTGGCTTTGTTTCAGAGGGGCTGGTGACGATCGTCGCCATGATGTTGCCTCGCGGGTGCGTCGCTCAGTGATGTCCGTGGGTCTTGCCGTGACCTTCGTCGTGCCCGTGGGCATGGCCATGATCGTGGCCGTGCTTGCCGGCGCCCGCTCCGTGCGGGTCGGCCTGCGGCATGATGGCCTTCACCTCTGCCATGGCGATCATGGGGAGGAAGCGGCAGAACAGGAGGAACAGGGTGAAGAAGAGGCCGAACGCGCCGACCATGGTGCCGATGTCGACCCAGGTCGGCGTGAAGAGGTCCCACGAAGTCGGGAGGAAGTCGTTCGCAAGGCTCGTCACGATGATGACGAATCGCTCGAACCACATGCCGACATTCACGAAGATCGACAGCACGAACATGATGGGGATGCTGGTTCGGATCTTCTTGAACCAGAAGAGCTGCGGCGTGATGACATTGCAGCTCACCATGATCCAGTAGGCCCACCAGTACTGGCCGAAGGCGCGGTTGATGAAGGCGAACTTCTCGTACATCGCGCCCGAGTACCACGCGATGAAGAACTCCATGGCGTAGGCGTAGCCGACCATGCATCCCGTCACCAGGATGACCTTGTTCATGTTGTCGAGGTGCCTGAGCGTGATCAGGTCCTTCAGGCCGAAGAGCTCGCGCGCGGGCACGGCGAGCGTGACCACCATTGCGAAACCCGAGAAGATCGCGCCTGCGACGAAGTACGGCGGGAAGATCGTCGTGTGCCAGCCTGGAAGCTGCGAGGTCGCGAAGTCGAACGACACGACCGAGTGCACAGAGAGGACGAGCGGGGTCGAGAGCGCTGCGAGCAGCAGGTACGCGCGCTCGTAGCGGTGCCAGTGGCGGTTCGAGCCGCGCCAGCCGAGGGCGAACATGCCGTAGGCGAGCTGCTGGACCTTGCCCTTCGCGCGGTCGCGCAGGGTCGCGAGGTCGGGCACCATGCCCGTGTACCAGAAGAGGAGCGACACGGTGAAGTAGGTCGACACCGCGAACACGTCCCACAGAAGGGGCGACCGGAACTGCGGCCACATCTCCATCTGGTTCGGGATCGGGAAGAGCCAGTACGCGAACCACACGCGGCCGACGTGGATGCCTGGGAAGGTGCCTGCGCAGATGACGGCGAAGATGGTCATCGCCTCCGCGAACCGGTTGATGCCCGTGCGCCACTTCTGGCGGAACAGGAAGAGGATCGCGCTGATGAGCGTGCCCGCGTGGCCGATGCCGACCCAGAACACGAAGTTCGTGATGTCGTAGGCCCACATGACGGGGTTGTTGAGGCCCCACACGCCGACGCCCGTCACGATCAGGTAGCCGATGCAGATTCCGAGCACGCCGAGGAGGCCGAGCGAGCCGGCGAAGGCGATGTACCACGCGAGCGGAGCCTTCTGGGCCTCGCTGACGCGGCAGACCGTGGCGGTCACCTGCGCGAAGGTGTCCATGTTCAGGACAAGCGGCGCGCGTTCGCCCGGGCGGTCGACCGTGTTGTCGACCATCCGTCCGACCTTTGATTCTGGAGTGAGCGTCGTCATGAATGCGTTCCGTGATCAGTGGGCGTGGTCGTGGGCATGGTCGTGGTCGTGCGAGTGATCATGCCCGTGGCCGTGATCGTGACCGCAGTCGTCGTGGGAGTGGTCGACGCCCGGGTTGCGGACGCGGCCGAGGTACTTGACGCGCGGCTTCGTGTGAAGCTCCTCGAGCATCTCGTAGGCGAGCTTGCTCTTCGTGAGCTGGGCCACGCGCGAGGTCGGGACATTGAGGTCGCCGAAGACGATCGCCTGCGTGGGGCAGGCCTGCTGGCACGCGGTGACCACGGTGCCGTCGGGAATCGACCAGGTGTCGCTGCCCGAATCGACGCCGCCCGCGCGCGTCCACGCGTTCTTGGCGCGGATCTTCGCCTCCTGGATGCGCTGCATGCAGAAGGAGCACTTCTCCATCACGCCGCGCGAGCGCACGGTGACCTCGGGGTTGAACTGCATGCGCGTCCATCCCGCGGGGCTCTCTGTGATCGGATACTCGTGCGAGAGCATGTCCTTGTAGTAGGACGGCTCCACCTTCACGAGGCCTTCCTCGCGGCTCGGCGCGCGCTTCTGGTAGTCGAAGAAGTTGAAGCGGCGGACCTTGTAGGGGCAGTTGTTGCTGCAGTAGCGCGTGCCGATGCAGCGGTTGTAGACCATCACATTGATGCCCTGCTCGTCGTGCAAGGTGGCCGCGACGGGGCAGACCTGCTCGCACGGCGCGTTCTCGCAGTGCATGCAGGTGACGGGCTGCATCATGAAGCCCGCGGGGCGGTCCACATCCTCGCCGCGGAAGTAGCGATCGATGCGGATCCAGTGCATCTCGCGGCCGCGCGCCACCATCGCCTTGCCGACGACGGGGACATTGTTCTCCGCCTGGCACGCGACCACGCACGCGCTGCAGCCCGTGCAGGTCGAGAGGTCGATCGTCATCGCCCAGCGGTACTTCGCGCCGTCGAGGTTCGTCTCCTCCCAGAGCGAGAGGCGGTGCGCGACATGCGCGCGGTGACGCGCGAAGTCGGGATGCGCCTTGTAGTCGGAGAGCGTCGTCTCGCGGACGAGGCTCGGAAGACGCTGCTGGATGCCGTCCTGCGGCACGCCCGCGATGAGCGCGTCGGTGGCGCCGTGGTCCTGGGTGTGCGCGAAGGTGAAGTTGCCGCCCGTCTTCGAGAGCGACGCCTTCACGGCG
>JBIKTI010000305.1:0-3919 GCA_044348205.1 Phycisphaerales bacterium
AACAACCAGCTCCGCAACCCCGCCGAGGACGGCGAGGCGATCGCGAAGCGCGGCATCCTCTACTCGCCCGACTTCGTGGCGAACGCGGGCGGCCTCATCCGCCTCGCGGGCCTCTACCTCGGCATGACCGAGAAGGAGATCGACCACAAGATCGTCGACATCGAGGCGACCACCGCCGAGGTGCTCAAGCAGGCCAAGGGCGGCTCGACGGGCGCCGCCGCCATCTCGTTCGCCAAGGCCAAGATCGCCGCGGGCGCCGCCAAGAAGCAGATGGCGGGCGCAAGCTGCGGTGCGGGCTGTGGCTGCGGCTGAACGGCCGCAGACCCATCGAGAGCGCACCGCTCGAACACGAAGAACCCCGGCCCCGCCTCGCGCGGGGCCGGTTTCATTTTGCGTAGTCTGTAAGCATGGCCAAGGCTTCCGAGCGCTGCTGGTGGTGTGGCACAGACCCCGTCTATGTCGCCTACCACGACACAGAGTGGGGCGTGCCCGTCGTCGACGACCGCGCGCTCTTCGAGAAGTTGGTGCTCGACGGGTTCCAGGCGGGGCTCGCGTGGATCACCATTCTCAAGAAGCGCGATGCGTTCGAGCGCGCGTTCGAGGGATTCGAGCCCGAAAAGATCGCGCGCTTCACCGAGCGCGATGTCGCGCGTCTCCTCAAGGACGACGGCATCATCCGCTCGCGCCTCAAGATCGAGGGCGCCGTCAAGAACGCCCGCGCCTGGCTCGAGGTGATGGACGCGGGCGACGGCGCGTTCCGCGATCTCCTGTGGGACGCCGTCGGCCACCGCACCATCGACACGCGCCTCGCACGCCGCGAGGAGATCCGCGCGGAGAGCACCGAGAGCGTGCGCCTCGCGAAACTCCTCAGGAAGCGCGGCTTCACCTTCTGCGGCCCCGTGATTGTCTACGCGTTCATGCAGGCGGTCGGCATGTACAACGACCACCTCGTGACCTGCCCAAGGCATCGCGCGTGCGCGAGGCTGGCGCGAAAATGACAGCCGCCGCGCAGCGATGCGCGGCGGCTGCCGATTGAACCGTATCGTTGCCGATCAGCGGCGACGACGGCCAGCGAGGCCAGCGAGGCCGAGGAGCGCAACCGCGCCAGGAGCGGGGAGCGCGAACGACGACTCTGCGAACTGGACCTGCGTCGAGACGCCGTCCGTGTAGCCGACCTTCAGGTTGAAGGTGCCCGCGTTGAAGTCGCGGTCGAGGACGAACTGTCCGAGGCGCACGGAGTCGGCGAGGTTACCCGTGTTGCCGACGCGGCCCTGGAGGTTCGGGGGGTTCGAGTTGAACCAGCCGACGTTCTGGTTGTTCGGGACGTCGGGGCGGTTCCACCCGAGACCAGCGCCCCACGAGGGGTCGGCGTTCGTCGTGTTCGCGAGGACGGGGTTGCCGCCGATCATCAGGAAGGAGTCGAACGGACGGTTCAAGCTGGCAGATCCGGTCGCCTGGGGAGCCCAAGTGCCGAGAGTCTTCGAGAGGACGCCCGACTCGCTGGTGTTCGGGTCGACGGTGCCGTCCTTGTGCCAGAACTGGTTCATCACCGCACCGGCGAAGCCGTTGAAGTTGAACGCGTTGACGACCGTGTCGGTCGCGCCATCGAAGCGCGCGTAGAGGGTGTAGACATCGAGATTGACGCCGGAGTTCGAGGTCTGGGTCTTGACCGTGTAGAACTCGACGAAGGTGGCCGAAGCGACGCTCGAGACGGCCGCGGCGAGAACGCAAGCTGCGATCTTCATGGGGGACTTCCTGCTTGGGAACTTGGGACTCTGAACAATGCGCCGCTGCATCGCGGCACGACTGTCGAGGCGTAAGTTGCGCACGGACTCCCTCACGGTTTCCCGCGATTCACACGGCTTTCGCGATGCCTAAACACGGCAGGTTCATTCGAATGAGCCAAGTTCGGGGCTGGTCAAGGCTCCGTGAGGCCACATAAGTTATTCGGACTCGGTCTCTAGCGAGCTCGCACCGCTATCAGCCTTCCAAGCGCCTCAGCCATTGCTGGCGAGATACATGGCCAAGAACACCGACGCGGGGGCGGCGTCTTTGTCAAGCCTGCTCCAAGGACTTGCGAGCGCGGGTGGCGTAAAGCTCAAGGAACTCGTCCGCTCGTACCCGCGACGACGTCACATGACCCAGAACGCCCGCGACCAGTCTGGCCTCTTGAGGCCCCAGCGCATGTGTGCTGAACCGCAAAAACCCAAGTCGAGTTCGCCGCTCCTGATCGAGCTCCAAATGTCGATGCGCGAAGTACCAGTTGGACGTCGCTATCGCATGCGCCTTGAGCACTCCAGAGCACAAATCAAGCACTCCCCACAACCTCATATCGTCTGGCATGAAGCGCTTGGCGGTGTTGGCCAGAACGACCGCGGCCCAAGCCTTCGACTCGCTCACACCGGCCTTGTCGTTTGCGTTGCTCCGAAGCTCCGCGATCAGCGCCTCGCTAGTCGCATCTCCACAGCCGCTCCCCACCGCCTGGAGTTCCATCATCAGCACATCGATCGCCGTGAGGTAGGTGAGGTTCTTGTCACCGTAACCCGCTCCAGAGGCCTGCAGTTCCAGCGCGATGGCGCGGCAGGCCTCGAAGTCGGCGCGGGCGTTTGCGGCGATCGACTTCCATGCCTCGAAGCCCTGTATCGGGATCGATGCGCGCAACGCGTGCCCTCGCGCCCAGTGCGCGAGCGACCGCGCGAGGTCAAGGACATGCGTCTGCTCTGCGTTTGCGGCATAGTCGAGCACAGACGATGCGATTCCGATCACCTGCGTGCCGCCACCCTGCATGAAGAGGACATTCGCGATCTTGGTGTCGATCAGAAGTCGCCAATCGAGGGCGACGCCCTCGATCTGGCTCGCGAACTGCAGGCAGCGCAAGGACTCCTGATAAGACCCGCTCGCCTCGTGCGCGTCCGATTCGATCGACCACGCGGCCGCGCGGCGGGTCGGGTTGTCGGCGACGGCGCCCGCGCGCACGGCGCAGCGGATCGCGCCGAAGTAGTCGCGGTCCATCCGCTTCTGCAGGCTCTCGTTGAAGAGCGAGGCGTAGTCGGATGGCTTGTCGCCCGGCTTCAGCACCGCGCTCTGCCGCACACTCGGCTTCATCAGGTGATCAACCACCGCCTCAATGGGCCAGTCGAGCGCCTTCGCCAGGCCCACCACGACATCGATCTTGGGCATGCCGCTGTCGGGGATCAGCCTGCCCGGCTGGCGCCCGAGGGCGATGCCCAGCTCCTTCACGGACCAGTTGCGATAGGTGCGCGCGAGCGCCTGCAGCTCCTCGAGACGCTCTCGGGCGAGCGCCTCCCGATCGACTTCGCGCGAATCCACATCTTCCTTCATGTCGAGCCCCTTCGAGAGCCCTCGGGCAAGACGCTGCCCGCTGGCCGTGGATTGAATGATCCTTCAATGATCGTTGCATTCGATTGTCAGTCAAGGAAAATTGGCTGCTTCAGCGGAGTTTGCCGCCCCGCCCCATCGGCTCCCATCTCGGAAAGCGAAGCCTCCAGTCGGCAAGCACGCCTCTATCTTCTTCCGCCACATAGGGATAGGGGTCTTCTCCACCGCGAGCCCGCTGGCACCACTCGACCAGATGGACGCGAGATCGCCGCGCGCGCAGCAGCGCCAACGCTCCTCCTCTCTCCCCACCGCCGACGCCAAGGCCCGCTGCACCGTGCGCATCGACGCACTCCTCGAGCGTGAACTCCGCCTGCACCAGGAGCTGCATCGCCGCATGCTCGACCTTTGGGCTCGGGCGCGCCAGCTCGGCGGCTCGAAGCGCCGCGGCCGCCGCAATCGATGCAACCCACGCGAAGCCGACCACCTGCTCCGCTTCGCCGTGCGCGTCGAATGCACGGCCTTCCTCATGCACGGCTCGCCACGCCAATGCGCAGCCTGGCTTCGGTTCGAACGGCTGGAG
>JBIKTI010000307.1:0-3907 GCA_044348205.1 Phycisphaerales bacterium
CCGACGCGGCCAGACTCCCGTGATACGCTGAGTTCGAGCGCGTCAAGAGATGCGTTCCTCCGTACCATCTGCGTCTGGGTGCCTCCGATGCTGCTCTCCGCCAGCCGAGGCCACGCAAGCGCTGAATCGACGCGCCTCTCGGTACTTCTCTTCGAGTTGCGCGACCGTGGCTGGAGGCGGTAGGACCTCGGACGCTTCATGCTTCTTGTCCATGACCCCGACCGGGTGCTCGATGGCCCGACCTCGTACGCACTTCTAGACGGAAGCCCCAGTTGCTCGCCACGGCTGCAGAGGCGAGTGGACGAGGTGATCGCGAAGGGACTCGCCCAACCGCTTCCTGATTCGATTGAAGAGCGGATCCAACTGGCGCGCTCGTGGGCGAACCCCTCGTGATTCGGCGTGAGGCGGACGCAAGCACCCGCGCCGCGCCGCAGGCCGTCTCGGCCATCGAGCGCACGCGGGCCAGCACGCCCGCGGCGCCGGCCCCCTACCGCTCGAGCAGCCCCGGATGGCGCGTCGCGCGGAGTTCCTCGATCACCTTGTCCGAGCGCTTCCATGGCGAACCTCCGATGCGCGCGATCAGGTCGGTCCACACGCGCTCGAATCCGCGGACCGCGTCCGCATCGCTCCATCGGACCGATGGCGGAAGCAACGGAGAGACATCCTCGGTCAGGCTGCGGCCGAGCTTCTCGAGCATGCGCTCCTCGGCCATCGCCCGGCGGATCGGGCGGCCTTCCTGCGCGACATAGTGCGTGAAGCAGGCGACGAGACGCGCTGGGTCGAGTCGAAGCCGCTCGAGCCCCTGGTCGAGGTCGAAGAGATCACGGCCGCTTCGGCGCTGAAGGAGCGCGCGCAACTTCGTGCCGAAGAGCTCCTCTGGCTCGAAGGAGTCGATCAGCGCCTCCGCGGAATGCCACTCGCTTTCGACCGCGAAGGGATAGCGCCTGATGCCGAGGAGGCTCGTGTGCTCCCTCGTGTTGATCTCGACCTTCAGGCGGAGCGACGACTCGGGCTCGACCTCGGGCGCGAACCTGAAGACGAGGTGCATCGAGTGCCCCGCCTGCTCGCGGCTGCACTTCCCGAGCCACGACAGCGCGGCGCGCACGGCGTCGACGGTCGCGCCGATCGGCTCGGCGCGGCACTGGACGAGATCGATGTCCTCCGAGTACCGCAGCGGCTCGGCGAACAGCAGCTTGTGGATCGCGGTCCCGCCGCGGAACGCGGCCCTGCCCGCGAGCGCGGGCGAACTGAAGAGGTCGCAGAGCGCGCGGCAGATCACGAGATCCTGCTCTACCTGCCGGAGGTCGGGCCACGGCGCTCGGACGCTCCACTCCTGGAGATACGCCCGCGGGATCACCTCGCGACCTCCACGGAGTCGTTCAAGAGCAGCTTCCACCGCGCATCGACCTTCGGAGCGCGCGCACGCCGCCGCCCCGCGACGGCGGGTCCAGGATTGAGCGGCACGAGGTTCCTCTGCTCCCGCGCGAAGCCCTCGAGCGCACGCGCCTGCCTCGCGTGCCCGAGCCGATCGAGCAGGTACCCGAGCCGCCGCACCGTGGCGCTCTCGTAGTGCGCGGCCAACGCGCGCAGGGTCGTCGGCTTCGCTTTCGCTCCGATGTCGAGGACGATCTGCGCGACGCCGCCGATCCCCGAAGCCTTGCGGAAGTAGCGCGCGCAGTCGAGGAGCGTCAGCTCGACGCCCGCCACCGTGGCGAAGCCGGCGTCGCTCTTGATGCGGCCAAGCCACTCGGACCGGTTCGTCTCGGCGAACGCAGCGGGCGACTGGTAGACGAACTGCAGGCGGTGCCGACCGATCTCGATCGGCCGGAGCTGCTGAGGTACGACGACCTGGAACACCATGCTCGCCTGATGGCTCGCGCCGTGGAACGCGGCCGCGCGGAGAAGGGAGACGCGGTAGGCGATCCGCTGATGCCGCATCAGCGGATCGATCCAGCGGACAGGGTCGGGAGCGCCCGCGATCCAGTCCTCTGGCCGAAGGATGATGTAGAAGCCCTGCCGCGGGCTCACAACCCGGCGACGCTTCGTCGCGCGAGCGAGCGCCGTGGACAGCGCCGCGGGCTTCAGTCCCGCGGATCTCGCCGCCTCGTCGCGAGAGAAGTGGGAGCGCCCTCGAGAGAGGAGTTGGTCGAGATAGTCGTCAAAGCTGGCCATGCCAGATCATATACGAAAAATGCCACTTTTGCGCGATTTCTGCATATGACTTGGCCGTCGGCCGCACCGGCACCCTCGCCTTCCGCATCGCATACGACGCCCACTGAGACTACGGCGAGGCCCGCCACCTCCCCGCCAAGGACATCAACGGCGACGGCAAGGTCGACAAGACCGACACCACGATCGAAACCTGTGCCGGGTACCTCGCGGGCACGAGCAGGTACAAGCGGGTACAAAAAGGCAACCGCGCGGCACCGCGCTTACGGAAAGCTCCGCCGATCACGAGTATGCAAGGCTGCGCGTGGCAGGGTCGCCGACGCGACCGCCGACGCGCCGTGCTCGCACTAGGTTACCTGCACGCTCTCGCCGCCCGAGTCGCCAGGCGCGCGCGCGCGCAACCATTCGCATGATGTGGCCCGAGGCGTCGTTGGCCTAGCTCGTGACGCGGTTCGCGTCGGGCGCCGACGCGGAGAGCCGCGCGGGGTTGACCGCCGGAGGTTCCAGTCAGCTTGCGCTTGCCCCCCGCGTTTCCCGAGGGACTTCCTGCCAAAGGCGCGAGTCGCCCTCAACCGCGGCGGTCGGCTGTCGATCACGAGAGCCACGCAGCAGTTCAGCTCTTTTTCAAGACAAGGAAGACGACGGAGCGCTCCTCGTCGACGAACATTTCGATCTTCATCCATGTAGTGCCATACATGATGGACTTCGCCGGCTCGGGTGAGACGCAGCGCAGCACTGGGTTCCCCTTGTCGTCGGCATCGCGCACCAAATCTAGAGCTGCCGGCAATTTGTCAGGAGGCCCCCATCCCCCTTGGGACCGCAACTGCTTCACGGATGCCGGGTCGAGTTGGAGCCGCGCGAGCAGTACCGTGGTCCCTGGCGCAGGAAGGAGCCCGCCACTCTCTTCAACGACAATCGCCCACTTCGCAGCAGTGGTGCCGGCTGGCACCACGATGCTCTGCCGCAGACGGTTCAGATCGGTGTGAAGCACGGGCGCTGAACTCGGCCTACAGCCGAACGGCAAGGTCATGAACAGCAAGGTCATGAACAGCCGCGCCGCGAAGGTCATGGCAGATCTCGAAATCAGGGAATCAGTCAACACTGTCATTTTTTCATTTCTAAGGTCTCGCCCCCGCGCCTCGGCACTCGACTCTGCGAATGTACTCCATGTGTCGTCATGAGCCAGCCCGCATCTTCCCGCAAGACCCCGACGGTCCACCGGCGCCACCAATGAGCGCGTCCACCGAGCCCTACACAACTCCTATCCGTGCAGCCTGGATCGAGTGGATTCTGCCGGTGCCATTTGCGCTGGCCGTCGTCTCAGCGATTGCCGCAATACCCGTGGCCGTCGGAGAGGACACCGACGGCTTCTTCCTGATGTTCGGTTTGTTCGCCGCGATTCTGTGCGGTTCGGCCGCCCTCACCGCTGCAGGCGTCCTCGTCTGGAGGCGGTCGCGGAAATCCGCGATCATCCTCTACGCAGGCCTCGTGGTCGCGCTCATTGCCACAGCTGGTTCGCTCGCCGTCCGACTCCAAGGCCGGAGCGAGTGGGGTGCAGACGAGGCCTTCGCCTACCTCGCAGTCGCGGTGGTGGTGTTTGGCCCGCTCGTTCCGCTGTTCGGAGTGTTGTTTCGCCGCATAGCTCCGAAGCACGCCGAGGCGGCCGCCGAACAGCGCATGGAGCAGACTGGATTGCGACCCGCCGAGCCTTGCGCGAACTGCAGCCACCCATTGATAT
>JBIKTI010000308.1:0-3905 GCA_044348205.1 Phycisphaerales bacterium
TCGCGGACGGGCTCGGCGGCCCCGTCACCCCGCAGCAGGCGGAGTGGCTGCAGATCGTCGATGTCGCTGCCGCGGACCTCAACCAGATGGTCGAGGACTTCCTCGACTCGAGCAAGCTGCGCGTCGGACGGCTGCGCGTCGACAGGCGCCCTGCGTCGGCGAGGCTCGTCGTCGAGGGTGTCCGCAGCATGGTCGCGCGCAAGGCGGCCGCGCGGGGGATCCGTGTCCTCGAGCGGGTCGAGGAGGGGCTGCCCGCTGTCTTCGTCGACGAGGAGAAGGTGCGGCGCATCGTCATGAACCTCATGTCGAACGCGATCAAGTTCTCGCCCGACGGAGGAGTCGTCGAGCTCGCCGTGCGCGCGCTTCCCGCGGGGGACATCGAGTTTCGCGTCTCTGACCAAGGGCCTGGGCTCTCGCTCGAGGACCAGTCGCGGCTCTTCGAGCGCTTCCGCCAGCTTCCGAACGCGCTCGCGCCGAGCGTGAAGGGCTTCGGCCTCGGCCTCAACATCGCGCGCCAGCTTGTCTGGCTCAATCTCGGCCGGATCAGGGTCGAGAGCGAGCCCGGGTGCGGCGCGACCTTCTCGTTCACGGTGCCGCCCGCCGACATGCGCGTGGTGATCGACCGCTTCTTCGAACGGCTCGCGGAGCGCGAGGATGTCGCGGGTGCGGTCGCGATGCTGCGCGTGGAGCCGGGCAAGGGCCATGCCGATGTCGACGCCGAGCAGTTGCGGCGCGTCGTCGTAGGCTCGACCTGGCCTTCGGACATCGCGCTGCTCGCGCGCGACGGCCGCAGCATCATCCTCGTCGGCCCGACGGGCTCGACCTCGGTGTGGATCGCGCGCATCGAGGAGTCCTTCCGAAGGCATGACCTCGACGGACCACATGCGCCCCGTGTCTCGTTGGAGGGACTGTGGGCGTTCTCCGACGACGCCGCCGCGGCGAGGGCCGCCGTCCGCGCAACAGTCCTTGATGCCGAGGCGATCGATGCGGAGTAGCGTTCTGGTGATCGACGACGAACGGGGGATCGCCGACGCGCTCGCCATCCGGCTGCGTGCGGCGGGGTTCGAGGTGAGGACGGCGGCGAGCGGTGTGCGCGGGCTCGAGAGCGCGCGCGAATCGAGGCCCGACGCGATCGTGCTCGATGTGCGCATGCCCGAGCTCGACGGGTTCGAGCTCCATGCGCTTCTCAAGCGCGAGCCGTCGCTCGTGGGGGTGCCTGTGGTGTTCTTGAGCGCGAATGTGCAGGATTCCGAGCGCCAGCGCGCGCTCGCAGGCGGCGCGTGGGCGTATCTCACGAAGCCCTACGACGCGAAGGAGGTCGTCGCGGCGGTCGCGGCCGCCATCGATGCGCAGCGAAAGGCGTGAGGCCCGCCGAGCGGCGGGGGCTTGGGAAGGATGGCGAGGGAAGTCGCGCGAAACGGAGGTATGCGATGGCGTCAGGGAGCGAAGACGGGCGCATGCGCGCCGCGGTGCTCGTGGTCGACAACGATCCCGAGATCCGCCGGGTGCTGGCGCTGAGGCTTTCGGATGCGGGCTACTCGTGCGTGACCGCCGCAAGCGGCGCGCAGGCGCTGGCGGAATGGCACGGGCGCACCTTCGATGTGGTGGTCACCGACCTCAACATGCCGGGCGGCGACGGCATCGCGCTCGCGGACGCGCTGCAGCGCTCCGAGCAGGTGCCGATCGTGTTCATCACGGGCTTCCGCGAGGACTTCAAGCGCCGCATCCGCTCGATCCCCGACGCGATCGTGCTCGAGAAGCCCTTCGACGGCTCGAGGCTGGTCGAGCTCGTCGACGCGATCCTGCTCGGCAAGTCGCCCCGCGCGGGCTGAGCGCCGTTGCGCGCGTCGCCCCGCGCGACGATGATCCCGTGCGCCGCCGCGCGAACCCGCGGTGCCTGGAGGATCGATGTCGGATGATCGCGACGCTGCGGGGCATGTCGAGGAGTGGTCCGAGCGCGACCGCGCGCTCATCAAGGCCGCGCGCAGGATGGCCGCGCGCCACATGGTGCGCGAGGGCGACGGCTTCAACCTGTCGAAGCACGATCCCGTGGACATCGGCGCGTTCGTCGACGGAGACCATCCGCTGATTTCGGAGGCGTTGACCGGCAAGGACAGCCTGAAGGCCGCGACGAAGGAGCTTCTCGCCGAAGGCGTGCGCGTCCTCTCCCGCATGCAGGACATGCTCTACGCGCAGAACCGCTGGTCGCTCCTCCTCGTCTTCCAGGCGATGGACGCGGCAGGCAAGGACGGCGCGATCAAGCATGTGATGAGCGGCATCAACCCGCAGGGCTGCTCGGTGCACTCCTTCAAGGCGCCGAGCGCTGAGGAGCTCGACCACGACTTCATGTGGCGCTGCACGCGGGTCGCGCCGCGCCGCGGCATGATCGGGATCTTCAACCGCTCGTACTACGAGGAGCTGCTCGTCGTGCGCGTCCACCGCGAGTACCTCGAGAAGCAGCAGCTTCCCCGCGAGCTCGTCACCGATGCGATCTGGGACGAACGCTTCAAGGACATCCGTTCCTACGAGCGCTACATGGCGAGGAACGGAACGATCGTGCGCAAGTTCTTCCTCAATGTCTCGCGCGACGAGCAGAAGAAGCGCTTCCTCGAGCGGATCGACGACCCCGCGAAGAACTGGAAGTTCAGCGCAGCCGATGTCGCGGAGCGCGCGCACTGGGACGAGTACATGCGCGCGTACCAGGACATGATCCGCAGCACGGCGACGGACCATGCGCCGTGGAGCGTGGTGCCAGCGGACAACAAGTGGTACACGCGGCTCGTGGTCGCGGCCACGATCGTCGACGCGCTCGCGTCGGTCGACCTCCACTATCCCGCGCTCGACGACGCGGGCCGCGCCAAGCTCGCCGACGCGCGCGCGCGGCTGATGGCGGAGTGAGCCGCTTCAGTGTTGGCGGAGACGCGCGACGAGCCTGTCTTCAAGCAGATCCGCGAGCCCGTTGGCGAGCGCCGCAAGGGTGAAGAACAGGACCGGGAGTGCTGCGATCGGCACCAGTGAAAGCAGGATCGCCACCATCATGCCCGCCGTCGCGTTCAATCCTTGTACGCGGACAGGTGCGGAGATGGCCGCGAGAAGCCAGAGCGCCCCGATCGCGACGAAGAACCACGCGCACACCTTGCAGAGGATGGCCAGTGTCCGAAGCGACCTCGGACGCCTCGCCCCGCGTCGACTCGCCACCTGGGCCTCGAGCGCCTCGCGCAGGCTCGGGTCGAGCGCCGCCGCGACCTGGCCGCTCATCTCGAGCGCGTGGCGTCGAGCGTCCGCGGTGAAGAAGGGCGCGAAGAGCGGCAGCGCCGCGAGCGGCACGCGCGTGGTCGAGCCCGGGGCGATCGCGCTCGTCATTGGGCCCACGCGTCGCGCGAGGATGAACTCGCCGATCTTCTCGGCGGTGCACTCGACGCGCACACCCTGCGTGGTGCCGTCGTCAAGGAACATCGTCCAAAGGGCCGATCCCGCCGCGGCTCCGTCGGGTGCGCGTGGCCCATCGCTCTTCGCATCGGTCATGCTCGAACTCCTCTCGCCCGCGCAGTCCGCACGAATTCTCGCGCAGGCGTTTAAGGAGTCTACAAAATCCTGCGGCTGCGCGCCGTCGCCCCCAGCATCTTGTAGAGGACACGCGCGCCGACATTCGCGTTCCAGTCCTCGCCGTTCGGGCCTGGCGCCACCTCGACCAAGTCGAAGCCGACGATGCGGCGGCCGCTCTTCGCGAGCGTCTCGAGGAGATGCGCGACCTCGGCGAACGACAGTCCACCTGGGACAGGCGTGCCCGTGTTCGGGCAGTGGTCAGGCGAGAGTCCGTCGATGTCGAACGAGATGTAGACATCCTTTGGAAGCGCGGACACGATGTCTGCGCAGATCGCGCTCCAGCTCGACTTCGCGCCGCC
>JBIKTI010000309.1:0-3903 GCA_044348205.1 Phycisphaerales bacterium
TTCACCTCGAAGAGCCCGCGCTGGGCGGTCGCGTTCAAGTATCCCGCCGAGCAGAAGGAAACGGTGCTTGAGAAGGTCGAGTGGCAGGTCGGGAAGGGCGGCACCATCACGCCGCGAGCGACGATGAAGGCCGTGTTCGTCGCGGGTTCGACGGTGAAGCACGCGACGCTCCACAACATCGAGGAGATCCAGCGGCGCGACCTCAGGATCGGCGACCATGTCATCGTCGAGAAGGCGGGCGAAGTCATCCCGCAGGTCGTGCGCGCGGTCATCGAGAAGCGCACGGGCCACGAGCAGCCGATCGAGCCGCCGACCGCGTGCCCCGTGTGCGCGGGTGAGGTCGAGCGCGAGGGGCCGAAGCTCTTCTGTGCGAACCCGATGTGCTCGGCGCGCTTCCGCGAGCGGTTGAAGTGGTTCGTGGGTCGCGATCAGATGAACATCGACGGGCTTGGCGACGAGATCATCGATGCGCTCGTCGATGCCGAGCTCGTGAAGGACTTCGCGGATGTGTTCACGCTCGACGCGCTCGCCGTCGCGCGCGCGCTCGCGAAGGGCGACAAGGCGCTCGCGGAGATCGAGAAGAAGGGCGCGGGCAAGCGCGCGACCGGCATCATCGAAAGCGCCGCCGACGCAGCCAGGCACCGCGGCCTCACGCGCGCGCTCGCGGGCCTCGGCATCAAGCATGTCGGCGCGAGCGCGGCGAAGACGCTCGCGCGCCGCTTCCGCACCGCCGACGAACTCCTCGCGGCGACAGAGGCCGACCTTCTCGCCCTCGACGACTTCGGCGAGATCACGGCGAAGTCGGTCGCAGCGTGGCTTGCGTCCGACGGCGCGAAGAGTGTCTTCGCAGACCTCGCGAAGGCGGGGGTCGATCTCACGAGCCACGAGCCGAAGCCCGTCGAAGCGGGCGCGAACGCCTTCGCTGGCAAGACCTTCGTCGTGACGGGCACGCTCGAGAAGTTCGACCGCGGCGCCGTGACCGAGATCCTCGAGCGCGCGGGCGCGAAGGTCGCGGGCAGCGTCTCGAAGAAGACCTTTGCGGTCGTTGCGGGCGCAGAAGCGGGCAGCAAGCTGGCGAAGGCGCAGGAACTCGGCGTCGAGATTTGGGATGAAGCGCGCCTCGTCGAGGAACTCTCGAAGGCTGGTCTCGCGTAGACTGCGTGCCCCATGTCGCAGGTCCTGCTTGGCTTTCGCAACCTCGCCCTGCGCATCGCGGTCTTCGTGGTGCTGGCGGCGGTGCTGGCATGGCTCCTCGGCGGGAATCTGTTCGCACGAAACACCGTCATCGCGCTCGGCACGGCATCCACGGGCGCTGGCGACGGGCCTGTCGAGGTCCGCATCGAGCAGGTCGTCCTCTCCAAGACCGATCTGTCGCGCGACCGCGCCTTCTTCCGCGTGCAGTTGAGCGACGCCAGCTCGTACTCCGGCGAGGAGATTGAGTTCCCCGAGCGCTTCGCGCAGGTTTCGCAGCTCGTCGAGGTCGATCCGGGCGGACTCGACCGCGCCGTCTGGTTCGCGGGCGAACCGCTGAAGGACGGCGGCGGTGCGTCGGGCGCCTGGCGCGTCTACCGCGTCACGCCCTACGCGACCGCCCCAAAGACGATGCTCGAGGTGTCGGATCGCCTCGAGGCCGAGCGGCAGCTGGCCCGCGTGAAGGTGGGGCTGCCGATTCAGGCGGCAGACGCCGCTGGCGCAGCGCGCGACGCCGTGCTTCGCGCAGGAGACGCCCCGTAGGGCTCGAAGAGACCTCATGCGCAACATCGAGTTCAAGTCCGAGCTTCGTGACCTCCGCGCCGCACGCGCGATCGCGCTCGTCATCGGCGCGCGGCTCGAGCGCGTGATCGAGCAGCGCGACGAGTATGTGGCCGTGCCCGAGGGCCGCCTCAAGCGCCGCACCGAGCGCGATGTCGCGGGCGGCGAGTCGAGGACGGAGTGGATCTGGTACCTCCGCGCCGACAGCGTGGCGTCGCGCACCTCGCTCTGGACGCGGCTCGACGATGCCCAGGTGTCGGTGCGCTGGCCGGGCCTCGACCGCACCGTGCGCAGCGTGATTGTGAAGACGCGCGAACTCTGGACGCTCGGCCCCGTGCGCATCCATCTCGATGCGGTTTCGGGCCTCGGCGACTTCTTCGAGCTCGAGGGCGTGTGCGGCGCAGGCGACGACCCCGCGCGCCTCCGCCGCGAGGTCGACGCGCTCGTCGTCCACTTCCGCGACACGCTCGGGGAACCGATCGGCACTTCCTACGCCGAGATGGCGTGAGGGCATGCAGGGCTCCGCGTCGCGCGCGTCGCCGATAAAGGCGCCGTGCTGTGGCCCGAACGGGGTTTCGAGGATTTTTCGGAGAAGCCTGACAGGTTCGCGCCGCCGTTTGCGCTTCGGTTGGTGTCAGCAGCCCTTTTCGCGCTGCGGATGCCGTGATCCTCGGATCGACCTCCCTTCCCTCACTCCCTCCCGTTGGTTCGGGTGAGACACGGCCTCCACGGTTCGACGCCCTCAAGTCGGCCCAGCGCGTTTGACTTCCTGCCGTTCCCTCGCGGCAGACAATCGGAAAGCACGGCTCCGTCGGGTTCGCCCGGCGGAGCCGTGTCGGTTTTCCACAGCACGGTTCCTGTCGCCGGTCGTCAGAGCTCGACGCCGAACGCGAACACCGCCACCGCGAATGCTGCCGCCAGCGCCACGCGCCACCAGCCGAAGACGGCCATGCCGCCCTTCGAGAGGTAGCCGACGAGCCATTTGATCGCGAGCGCCGCCGAGAACGCGGCCACCACGATGCCGACCGCGGGCGGAATCGGCCCGCCGAGCGACGCGATGAACGCGGCAGGATCGTCGCGTCCCGCCTTCGCCAGCTTGTAGACGCACGCGCCACCCAAGGTCGGCAGCCCGAGCAGGAAGCTGAACTCGGCCGCCCGCCGCGGCGAGAGGCCAAAGAGGATCCCGCCGAGGATCGTCATCATCGAGCGCGAGGTGCCCGGCCACATCGCGACGACCTGCATGCATCCGATCGCGAAGGCGTGGAGCATCGTGAGCTGCGCGAAGTCGTCGCGCTCGCCGTTCTCGCGCTTCACCAGCGTCTTGATCCACGGCGCGAGGATCAGGAGGAGCATGCCGCCGCCACCAAGCGCCATCAGCACGGGAACGGGCCTGAACAGCCGCGCCTCGATCCAGTCGTCGAGGAGGACACCGAGGACGGCCGCGGGCATGAACGCCACCACGAGCTTGACGAAGAGCCCGAGGCCGTTCGCGTCGCGCCCGACGAGCCCCCGCAGCATCATCCTGACGCGTGGCCAGTAGAGCCCGAGCACAGCGAGGATCGCGCCGCCCTGGATGATCACATTGAAGCTGTCGATCGCGGGCTTGCGCGCGGGGTCGTCGAGGAGCCCGAGCAGCCAGCTGGCGATGATGAGGTGCCCCGTGGAGCTGACGGGGAGAAACTCCGTGATGCCTTCGACAAGGCCGAGGATGATCGCGTCGAGAATTGTCACGGGTCGTCTATCGGCGGGGGCTCGTCTGCGGCATCAGGCATCACGCAGCCAGGGCATCAGCGCGCGCACCCGAGCGCTCGCCCCTTCGATCGGGTGGCCGCTCGCCGCACGCCGCCACGCCGTGAAGTCGGGATGCCCGCGCTCGTGGTCGGCCATGAACCGACGCGCGAACGCGCCGCTGCGCACATCGGCGAGAAGCGCCCGCAGCTTCGCGCGCAGGTGTTCGTCGACGAGCGCCTTCTCGGCGACGAACGCGCCGAACTCGGCGGTGTCGGAGATCGCGCGGCGCATGCCGTCGGGCCCGCGGGCGTAGAGAAGATCCGCGACCTGCTTCACCTCGTGACAGCACTCGATGTAGGCGACCTCGGGCGAGTAGCCCGCCTCTACGAGCAGCGCGTACGACTCGTGGACAAGCGCGAG
>JBIKTI010000310.1:0-3901 GCA_044348205.1 Phycisphaerales bacterium
CGGAGGCGCGCGCCGCATCGAGCCGCCCGAGCTGCGCGGCCGTGAGCACCTCGCCTGCGTTCGCGAGCTCGCCCGTCGCAGCCACGGTCCAGGTGTCTGGCACCGTCACGGCGAGGGTGTAGTCGCCGAACTCGAGCGCGAACTCGCCCGTCCCGAGGAACTGCTTGTGGTGCCAGCCGCGCACATCGGTGTAGGGCGCGGCGCGCGGGAAGAACTGCGCCATCGCGTAGATCGGCGCGAGGTCGGATCCAGGCCGCGTCGGGTCGTTCTCGCCGAGGAGCTCGTAGGCCGAGCGCGCGCGCGCCGTAGTGTTCTTCACGACAGGGAATCGCCACGAGATCGACAGTTCGAACACGCCGCCCGATGGAAGCGGCGCGGGAAGGTCGACGCGCAGCATCGTGTCGACCTCCGTCGCGCGGAGCGGCGCGCCTGCCGCGTCGGTCACAGCAAGGTCGCGGTATCCGCCTTCCCACGCGGACTGCTCCACGAGCTGGCGCATCGAGCCGACGGGCTGCGGCTGCGAGAGGTCGGGCGCGGGGCTCGCGAGCGCGCCGAGCGAGTCACGGCGGAAGCGGTTCTGGTCGAGCTGGAACCAGAGATAACGCAGTTCGTCAGGCGAGTTGTTGCGGTAGACGATGCGGGTCTTGCCAGAGAGCTCCGCGCGCTCCGGGTCGAGCGTGACCTCGATGTCCTGGTCGACCTGCTGCTGCCAGTAGCGCGCGCCGGGCGCACCGCTCGCTGCGCGGAAGTCGTTCGCAGTCGGCAGCACCTCCTCGAGCTGGCGGAACGGGTCGCCCTCGACGAGCACAGACGGCGGCACCGCGACCGCCTCGCCCCCGCGCCCTTGCTCAGGCGGCCCAGCGGGCGCGGAGACGGCGATGGACGCAGCGAAGACGGCTGCTGCGAAGGCTGGCAACGCGAGCGCTGGAAGAGGGAGGCGCGGCATCCGCGCACTGTACGCGACGACCGCTGCGACGAGCGTGACGGCCGTCTCAGCCGAACAGCGCGGCGCGCTCGCCGCGGTCGATCAATCGCTTCCCGCGCACGCCGCGGCCCGTCACGGCAAGGAACCGCCCGATCGCCATCGTCGGGAAGTAGAGGCGATAGAGGTGGTAGCGCAGGTAGAAGACCTTCGGGAAGCCAGTGCCCGTGTACTCGGTCTCGCGCCAGCTTCCCGCCGGGTCGCCGTCGGGATTGGCGATCGGGTCGTTCGCCGCGCCTTCGTCGAGCTGCGTGCGGCAGAGCCACTCGATCGCGCGCCTGAGGTCGGGGTCGTCCGCGCCGTAGATCTCCTGCAGCACCATCGCGGCCCACGCGGTCTGGCTCGCGGTCGACGGGCCCTCTCCCTTCTTCGCGGGGTCGATGTAGCTGTCCGCGGATTCACCGAAGCTGCCGTCGGGCCTCTGGATCGACTTCATCCACCTGCCAGCGCGCTGGATCCACTCGCTCTCGCGCGGCACGCCGCAGCGGATAGGCCCGATCACGGCCTGCCAGGTGCCGTAGATGTAGTTGACGCCCCAGCGGCCGAACCACGAGCCGTCCGTCTCCTGACGCGCGCGGATGAAGTCGATCGCGCCCTGCACCGCGGCGTTCCCGAGGTCGAACCCATGCCATGCGAGGCACTCGAGGACGCGCCCAGTGATGTCGGGGCACGACGGGTCCTGCATCGCGTTGTGGTCCGCGAACGGCACATACTCGAGGATGCGCCTGTCGCGCGTCCTGTCGAAGGCGGCCCATCCGCCGTCGTCGTTCTGCATCGCGAGGATCCAGCGCACGCCGCGCTTGGCGGCCCGCGCGAAGGCGTCGGCGTCGGCAGCGCGCGGCGACGCGGGGGACTCCGCGCGCGTCCTCGCAAGCGCCATCGCCACCATCGCCGTGTCATCGCAGTCGGGGTAGAAGGCGTTTGCGTATTCGAAGAACCAGCCGCTCGCGGGCGGGACATCCTCGACATTCGCGGTCCAGTCGCCCGCGAAGCGGCACTCCTTCGCGAGAAGCCACTGCGCTGCGCGCGCGGCCTCGTCGTCCTCCGCGTCGAAGCCGCAGTCCGCGAGGGCATAGAGCGCGATCCCCGTGTCCCACACGGGCGAGAAGCACGGCTGGATGCGGATCGGCGCGTCGTCGCCCGCCCCAAGCGGCACGAAGAAGGCGTCGAGCTCGCGCTCGGCGCGCGCGACCAGCGGGTGCGAGCGCTCGAAGCCGAGCGCGAAGAGCACGACCTGCCAGTAGACCATCGGCGGGAAGATCGCGCCGACGCCCTCGGTCGCTGCTGCGCCGTCCTGCCCTGCGCGCGACTCGATCCACTCGAACGCGCGGCGGATCGCCTGCTGCCGCAGCGGTGTGCCGCCCGCGTCGTGCACGCGCTTCAGGAGCGCGTCGACCTTCAGGAAGAACCCGCGCCAGAACGGCGGCGCGTCGTTCGTCGGCTTGAGCACATGCCGCGCGTCGTGGTCGAGGAAGAGCTCGCCGATCCCGAGTTCGACTGGCAGCTCGCGCGTCGGACGCTTCGTCGCGACGATCGCAAGCGGCAGGATCATCGTGCGGCTCCACGCGCTCACCTTGTCGAGGTGGAAGTAGAACCACTTCGGGAGATACACGATCTCAGGCGGAATCGCGGGCACGGCGTTCCACGAGATCTGCCCAAGCGCCGCGAGGTAGAAGTTCGTGAACGAGTTGCACTTCTCCGCACCGCCGAGATGGCGGATGAGGGCGCGCGCCCTCTTCATGTGCGGGGCGTCGGGCGAGTCGCCGAAGAGCTTCAGGCAGAAGTAGGCCTTCACGCTCGCCGAAAGATCGGGCGCGGAGCTCGGGTACTGGCCCCAGCCGCCGTCCTCGCGCTGCTGCGAACGGAGATAGGCGAGGATCCGCTGCAGGGTCTGCGGAGGACGGCCGTCGGCGAGGGGCTGCGCCTCCTGGCCGAGGATCCACTTCATCAGGAGATACTCGCTCTGCAGGATCGAGTCGCCCTCGAGCTCTGCGCACCAGTGGCCGTCGGTCTTCTGCAGCGACTTGAGCGCACGCACGGCGCGCTCAAGGTGCTGCTCGATCTCGGCATTGGCGAGCGGGCGCGCCTCGACGGCGCCGCGTCGGCTTTGGGAACGGGATGGCTGCGGAACTTCTCGCATGGGAGTGAGGGACCAGGTGAGGGACGGCCAATGTACACGCGGTTCCCGCTGCGACCGCGTGGAGACTTCCCCGCGCCGAAGCAGGCGACGAGAAATGACGGCGGCCCGCGCCGAGAACCACTTTCGGGGCGGTCGACGGCGGACACCGCCCGTTCCGCATGGTGAAGCACGCGGACACCCAGGCCCGCCGCAGCCCAGAAGAAGCCGCCGCAGCGGCGACGGCTCAGAATCGATCCAGTTCGCGAATCGGCACAGGCCGCCGTTCGCGCGCGCTGCGGATCGCCGCCTCGAGCACGCACTGCGTTTTGAACGCGTCCTCGAAGTCGGGCAGCGCCACCACGGGCGACCCGCCCGCGACCACGGCCGCCGTGTCCGCGGCCTGGCTGATGAATCCGTGCTCGTAGCCGATCAGGTGCGCCGCGGGCCAGTAGTGCCCCGCGTACGGGTGCGCTGCGTCGGTGCACATGATGCGGCTCCAGCCGCGCAGCTTCGGCTCGAGCGTGTGGTCCCACCACTCGAGCTCGTTCATGCGCTCGAAGTCGAACTTGATCGAGCCCTTCTCGCCGTTGATCTCGATGTTGTTGCGGTTCTGGTTGCCCGTCGCGAGGCGAGTCGCCTCGAAGCTGGCGATCGCCCCCTGCTTGAAGCGCGCGAGGAAGAGGACGGCGTCGTCGACCGTCGACTTGCCCGCCTTCTTGCCCGCGGCGGCGCCCTTCGCGCCCTTCCCCGAGATCGCGCCGCCCGCGTTCGCGACCACGGCGCGCTCCTTCACGAAGGTC
>JBIKTI010000311.1:0-3886 GCA_044348205.1 Phycisphaerales bacterium
TATGGCAGCAAAGAAGACCTCAGCGACGAAGTCCGTTTCCACCAGCAAGCCAAGCGCTGAGCCTTCGACGCGCGGCAAGGCGACAGTTGCTGCAAAGCCAAAGGTCGCCAGCGTCGCGAAGACTGCGAAGGTTGCGAAGACTGCGAAGGTCGCGAAGGTCGCGAAGACCGTGAAGACCGCGAAGACCGTGAAGACCGCGAAGACCGCGAAGACCGCCGACACGGCGGGCACGCGCGCGGCGGCGGCACCGAAGAAGACAGCGAAAAAGGTCGCGAAGGTCGCGCCAGCGAAGACGCCCGCGTCGGTAGAAGGTGCGAAGAGCGCGAAGAGCGTGAAGAGCGTGACGGCCACGAGAGCCGCAAAGGCGCCGCCGGCACGGGTGCCCGATGCACCGATCATGGTTGCGGAAGCCCGTGAACCCGTTGCGCCACCACCGCCGCGGGTCGTCGAAGCGCCACCCGCACCCGCGTACATCGAGCCCAAGGCAGCGGTCGAGGCTTCCGAAGGAACCGCGCCGCGTGACGCATCCTCGCCAACGGACGGTGCGGGCTTCGGCGGAGGGTCCCCCGATGAAGGCGGCGGCCGCCGCAAGCGTCGACGCCGCCGTCGCAGGAGGCGTGGCGGCGGGCAGCCGTTCGATCAATCGGCTCCGGGCGTCGACCCAGAGGGCGTCCCGCTCGAGGGGGCTCGGCCTGCGCCACAGCACGGCCGCGGCCCTGAGCACAGGCATGGCCGTGATCATGGTCACGGGCAGGGCCCAAGCCAACCCCAGCACGGCGGGAATCACGGCGGGCAGCATCACCGTCACGGCGGCGCACCGCTCTCTCCCGAGGAACAGGCGCAGCGCGAGGCCGAGCGCGCAGCCCGCCGCGAGGAGCATGAGCGCCGACGCCGCGAGCACGCGGAACGCAGGCGACAGGAGCACGCGCAGCGCGAGGAACAGCGTCGGCAGCAGCAGGAGCAGGAGGAGCAGCTCTCCCCGCCATTCGAGTGCGCCGGAGTCCTCGACTGGCCAGGCAACTCGGACGGACGCATCCGACAGTTCGCGGATGGGCTCGTCGAGTCGGAGAGCGATCCCTATGTGCCCCAAGCCCTGCTCGACCAGTACCCGCTGCGCGGCGCGCAGCATGTCGTCGCCGAGGCTCAGCTGCGCAGGCCCGCGCGGAAGAAGCATCGCGGCGGCGGTGGCGGCGGAAACCGCCAGCCCCGCCCGATCGTGCAGCGGATCATGTCGATCGAGGGGCTGCCCGTCGAGGAGTACGCGAGGCGCAAGCCCTTCGCCGAGTACACCGCGCTCGACCCTGCGCCGCGCATCACGCTCGAGTACCGCGGATGCCCGCCCGCGTGCCGTCTCATCGACCTCTTCTGCCCGATCGGCTTCGGCACGCGCGGGCTCATCGTCGCGCCGCCGAAGGCGGGCAAGACGATGCTCCTCCAGAACATCGCCTACGGCATCAAGCACAACCACCCGCATGTCGAGGTCGTCGCGCTCCTCATCGACGAGCGGCCCGAGGAAGTCACCGACTTCAAGCGGAATGTCCCTGCGCAGGTGCTCGCCAGTTCGAACGACCAGGACCTCGAGCGGCACCTGTCCCTGGGCATTCTGGCGATTGAGCGCGCCAAGCGCCTCGTCGAGGCGGGGCGCGATGTGGTGGTGCTCCTCGACTCGCTGACGCGCCTCGGCCGCGCGTTCAACAACAGCCGTCGCTACGGCTCGTCGGGCAAGACGATGTCTGGCGGCCTCGACTCGCGCGCGCTCGAGGTGCCGAAGCAGCTCTTCGGCGCGGCGCGACGCTGCGAGGAGGGCGGATCGCTCACGATCATCGCCACCTGCCTCGTCGACACGGGCTCGCGCGCGGACCAGATGATCTTCGAGGAGTTCAAGGGCACGGGCAACATGGAGCTTGTGCTCGACCGCTCGATCTCCGAGAAGCGCATCTTCCCCGCGATCAACCTCGCTGCGAGCGGCACGCGCAAGGAGCACCTCCTTCTCAGCGAGCGCGAGCTCAAGACGATCACGGCGCTCAGGCGCAGGCTTCTCTCGGTTCCGCCGTTCGCGCAGGTCGAGCAGCTTCTCGCCGCGTGCCAGCGCTTTGCGACCAACGAGCTGATGGTCGGTGGCGCGAGCTGACGGAGGCGCCATGGACGCGGACGGCGCCACAGCGCAGCCCATCGATGTCGCGGCCGACGACCCTCGGCTCGATGACTTCCGCGGCGTGCGCGACCGCGAATTGCGCGGCACGCTCGGGCTCCACGCGGTCGAAAGCGAACGCGTGGTGCGTCGCTTCCTCGCGGCCGCGCTGCGCCGCGCGGCGAACCCGATGCCGCCCGCGCTCGAGCCCCGTTCGCTCCTCGTGACGCCCGACGCGTGCGATCGCCTCGCGGACATGACCGTGCGCTTCCCCGCGCTCGCTGTCTATCGCTGCGCCGACGAGCGCGCGCTCCACGCGATCACGGGCTACACAATGCACTCGGGGGCGATCCTCCTCGGGGTCCGCCATGAGGACGGCGCGGTCGCCGATCTCGACGCGTGGCTCGCGCGCACGCCGCACGAGCCGCGCGAGGTGCTCGTCGCCCTCGACGGCATCACCCAGACCGACAATGTCGGCGCGATCTTCAGGAACGCAGCGAGCTTCGGAGCGCGTGCGGCGATCCTGTCCCCCCGCGCGAGCGACCCGTTCCTGCGGAAGACGCTGCGCGTGTCGATGGGCCGCGCGCTCGACATCCCGTGGTGCCGCGCCACCAGCACCGAGTGGCCCGCGTGTCTCGATGAACTTCGCCGCGCGCACGGCTACTCCCTCATCGCGGCCGAAGACACGCCGGACGCTGTCGAACTCGCGTATTTCACGCCGCCGGCACGCTCCATCGTCGTCTTCGGCGCAGAGCAGGACGGCGTCTCACGCGCCGTGCTCGACCTCGCCGACGCGATCGTGAAGATCCCGATGCTGCGCGCAGGAACAGCCCTCGCGCGCGACCTCGCGGACGATCCGCCGAGCCTCAATGTCTCGATCGCGAGCGCTGTCGTGCTGCACGGGCTGCTTGCGCGCGACGCCTGAAGAGGCGTGCTTCACGGCTCGAGCCGGGCGGCGACGGGAACCGACCCGTTCGCCGACACGGACTCGCTCGGCACAGGCGCCTTCACCTCCTCGCGCACGCGCTCGATGCGCGCACCGAGGGCGTTCAGCTGCTCCTCCATGCGCGTGTAGCCGCGGTCGAGGTGGTAGATGCGCGACACCTCGGTCACGCCCTCGGCCGCGAGCCCAGCGAGCACGAGGCTTGCGCTTGCGCGGAGGTCGCTCGCCATCACGGGCGCGCCCTTGAACGGGCGTCCACCCGAGACGACGCAGGTCGGCCCCTGGCGGTAGATCTTGGCACCCATGCGCGAAAGCTCGGCGACATGGCCGAAGCGCTCGGGGTAGATCTTCTCGGTGATGATCGAGTTGCCCTCCGCGAGGCAGAGGAGCGTCATGAACTGCGCCTGGAGGTCGGTCGGGAACCCGGGGTGCGGCTGCGTGGTGATCGTCGTCGGGCGCAGCGAGCGGTCGCTCGTCACGCGCACGGTCGCGTGCATCGGATTGTCATGGCCCGCGATCGTCTCGACATGCACCCCGATCTCGTTGAGGCGGTCGACCGCCGACAGCATGCAGTCGATCGGGAACTCCTCGAGGATGACATCGCCGTTCGTGACGGCGGCCGCCACAGCGTAGGTTCCCGCCACGATGCGGTCGGGAATCACCGTGTGCGTCGCGGAGCCGAGGCTCTCGACCCCGTGGATCACGAGGCGCGGGCTGCCGATGTTCTCGATGCGCGCTCCCATCGAGTTGAGGAGGTTCGCGAGGTCGACGATCTCGGGCTCGCACGCGGCGCTCTCGATGACGGTGGTTCC
>JBIKTI010000491.1:0-3873 GCA_044348205.1 Phycisphaerales bacterium
CCTTGACGACGGCGCAGTTGGTGGCGCTCGGAACGGGGCAACTGGTGGCGTTGGAGACGCGTGATCTGGCGGTGCTGAACACCGCGCAGGTGGAGGCGTTGACGACAGCGCAGGTTGCCGCGCTGACAGGGCCTCAGATGGCCGCACTGACAACCGACCAAGCCACGGCGCTCACTACCGCTCAGGTGGCATCGATCTCTTCGGCGCAAGCGAAGTTTCTGGAGACTACGGATCTCAAAGCTTTGACCACAGCCCAAGTGACGGCGTTGACCACTGGCGCGCTCCAAGCCCTCGGGAATGCTCAGGTCCAGTCGTTCAACACCCGGCAAGTGGCGGCTCTTACGACCGCTCAGGTGCAGTCGTTTTTATCATCTCAGATCGCTGTCCTGACGACCGAGGAGGCGGCGGCGCTGACCACCGGCCAGTTGGTTGTGCTCAGTACAATGCAGGTCGCGGCTATCTCGACTAACGCTCTACAGGCCTTCTCAACCACTCAGTTCGTCGCGCTTACGACCTCCCAAACCGCGGCCCTTACTGTCTCGCAAATTTCGGCCATAACCACGGCAGAGGCAGCGGCGATGACCTCCGCCCAGATCGCCTCGCTTTCCTCAACGCAGGTTCGCGCGATTGAAACCCGGGACATTGAGGTATTCTCCTCTTCCCAGATCCAAGCGCTGACCACGGGTGGACTACAGGTTCTCTTTCTCAGCCAGTTCTTGGCTTTGACGACCGATCAGGTTCCCGCCCTCACCTCAAATCAGGTTCAGGCGCTCGCCCTCCAGCACATCTCCAACATCGAGACCTCGCAGCTGCAGGCGCTCACGACAGCGCAGGTCGCCTCCCTGACGACGAGTCAGGTCGCCGTCATTTCCAAGATTTCCACCCAGGCTTTGACCACCTCGCAGGTGCCGGCCTTCACGGTGACTCAGATACCGGCGCTGACTACGGCGGCTGTTTCAGGATTCACCTCACTGCAGGTTCCTGCGATCACGACCTCCCAGGTCGCAGCCCTCACGACCTCTCAGGTTCCCGGGCTCTCCACCGATGCGGTGGCGGCGCTCAGCTCCAGTCAGGTTGTTGCTCTGACGACAAGCTCCGTGGGTGTTTTGGCGACCGCACAAATTCAGGCACTCACGACTGTCGGAGTCAATGCGCTCACTTCAAGCCAGTTGCGGGCTCTTGCAACGACTCAAATCCCAGCGTTTACCACGCTCCAAGTCTCAACGCTGCTGACTGACCAGTTGGTGTCTCTCACCACCGCCCAAGTTCAGGCCCTCACCACGCTTCAACTGCTCTCGCTCACCTCACAGGAGGTCGTCGCCCTAACGACGTCCCAGATACAGGCCATCCAGACTTCCAGTCTGACCGCCCTCGACTCGACTCAAGTTCAGGTTCTGACCACCAACCAGATCGCCTCACTGACAACGCAGCAGGTCTCCAGCCTCGTGACCTCCCAGGTAGCAGTGCTGGGCACGTCCCAGATCGGGGCGCTCGCTTACGCCCAGGCTGCTGTACTTACGGTCGATCAGATCGCAGCCCTCTCGACAGGTCAAATTCAGGCGGTTTCGACCCTCGCCCTCACTGCGATTATGCCTGAACGGCTCCAGACGTTCAGTACCGATCAGATTAAGGTGCTGACGACTCGGCAGATAGCGGCGATGCTGACTTCGCAGATTTCAAGTCTCCAGACCGATCAGATCGTGGCGCTCTCAACGGCGCAGATGTTGGCTCTGACCACCAGCGGGGTGCGGGCCCTGACGACCATCCAGATCCAGTCTCTCGAGACCAGTGACTTAAATGCACTGACCTCGAGCCAGATTCCCGTTCTGAGCACTGCTCAGGTTGTCGCGCTTACAACTGACCAAGTTGCCGCACTGCTCTCTTCTCAGGTGGTTGCATTGACCACCGATCAGGTCCGTGCACTCTCAGCGCAACAGGTGGAGGCGCTCACCAGTCTTCAGGCGCCCGAGTTGACCACCGCTCAGATCTCCTCCCTGACCACGTCTCAGGTTGCAGTTCTCGAATTGGTAGACCTGCAGGCTCTGACTACTGGGCAAATCGGTGTGCTGAGCTCAACTCAAGTGGTTGCGTTGACGGTTGAGCAGGTTGCCGCCCTCACCACTGCGCAAGTGGGAGCGATCAGCAGTGTGGGGGTGCGGGCGATGTCCGTTGGCCAGATCATTGCGTTGACCAGTAATCAGGCGCAGGCACTTACGACCCTTCAGATTTCGGTTTTGGAAACCACCCAGGTGGCCGCAATCGAAACTTCCGACCTGCAGGTGCTCAACACCAATCAGGTTGCCGTGTTTAGCTCCAGTCAGGCTGCTGTCCTTACTTTGGACCAGGTGTCGTCGATCACCACCCTCCAGGTTCCATCGCTAACGACGATGGCTTTGCGAGGTCTGAGCGGCGGTCAGGTTGCCGCCTTGACGAGCGCTCAGGCGGCTGCCCTCACGACTTCGCAGGTGGCGGTGTTGTCTACATCCCAGATTGCCGCGGTCGAATTGGTGGACGTCCCGGCGTTCAGCACCGCGCAAATTTCCGTCTTAGGAACTTCGCAGGTCACCGCTCTTTCTACCGACCAAATCGTGGCGCTGACAACGGCTCAGGTCATCGGTCTGCGCACGACGCAGGTTGCCGCGCTCACGACCTCCCAGATCGGAGCGTTTGAAACTGCTGACCTGATCGCTTTGGCGACAACTCAGGTGGCGGTGTTGAGTTCTGCTCAGATCGCGGCACTCACAACCAGTCAATTGGTTTCTCTGTCCACCGATCAGATTGTTTCGGTATCTACTAGTGCTCTGCGCGGTTTGAGTGGAAGCCAAGTCGCAGCGCTCACCAGCGCCCAAGTCCAAGCACTCACGACAGGGCAGGTTCGGGCACTGACGACGGCCCAGATCGCGGCACTTGAGGTGGCGGATTTGCCGGCTTTGACAACAAGCCAGATCGTCGCGCTGGGAACCTCCCAGGTCGCGGCGCTTTCTGTCGACCAGATCGCTGCTCTGACTACCGCGCAGGTGGCCAGCCTCCTGACGACTCAGGTGGGGGCCCTGACCACGCTTCAGGTCGCTTCACTTGAAACGGGGGATCTGGTGGTATTCGGCACCACTCAGGTGGGAGTGCTTAGTAGTGTTCAGGTTGCGGCACTGACGACGGAGCAGGTGGGGGCACTGACGACGGAGCAGGTAGGTGCGTTGAGTACTGCGGGAGTGCGTGTGCTGTCTGCGGAGCAACTCGCTGCTTTGACAACGGCGCAGGCGGTTGCGCTTCGGACGACGCAGGTGGCTGCGTTGACGGCGTCGCAGGTTGTAGCGATCGAGACGTCAGATTTGGCGGCATTGAGTACGGCGCAGGTGGCCGTGTTGGGCACGGCGCAGGTGGCCGCGTTGACCGTGGAGCAGATTGCGGCACTGACGACTGCGCAGGCTGCAGGCCTGCTGACGAGCCAGGTTGCGGCGCTGACGGCGGTTCAGATTGCGGCGGTTGAGACGACGGATTTGATGGCGTTTGGAACGGGCCAGATCGGCGTGCTCAGCAGCGGACAGGTCGCGGCGCTGACGACGGCGCAGGTTGCGGCGGTGACCACTCTGCAGGTGGGAGCGTTGAGCACGACAGGAGTGCGCGCGCTGTCTGCGGAGCAACTCGCTGCGTTGACGACGGCGCAGGCGGTTGCGCTTCGGACGACACAGGTGGCTGCGTTGACGACGTCGCAGGTTGTGGCGATCGAGACGTCAGATTTGGCGGCGTTGAGTACGGCGCAGGTGGCCGTGTTGGGCACGGCGCAGGTGGCCGCGTTGACCGTGGAGCAGATTGCGGCACTGACGACTGCGCAGGCTGCAGGCCTGCTGACGAGCCAGGTTGCGGCGCTGACGG
>JBIKTI010000312.1:0-3872 GCA_044348205.1 Phycisphaerales bacterium
TTCGGGCGACTGCTGCGAGGCGCAGACGACGCCTGCGTGCAGCGACACCTTTTGCTGCACGCTCATCTGCGCCGCCGACAGCTTCTGCTGCGATGTCCAGTGGGACGAGAAGTGCGCCACAGCGGCGATCGAGTTCTGCGGCACCTGCGCCGACGAGTGCGGCAGCCCCGCGGCGGGCGAGTGCTGCATCGCGCGCGCTGCGCCGTCGTGCTCCGACGCGACCTGCTGCGAGCGCGTCTGCGCCGCAGACCCCTTCTGCTGCTCCGATGCATGGGATGCCGTGTGCGCGAACGCAGCGCTCGAGTCGTGCGGCATCTGTGGGATCGGCTGCGGCGCCCCCGGCTCGGGCGACTGCTGCACACCCCACGCCACGCCAAGCTGCTCGGACGGTCTCTGCTGCGAGGCGGTGTGCGCATTCGACGGCCTCTGCTGCGAGGTCGCGTGGGACGCCGCCTGCGCGGAGGCTGCGGGAATCCTCTGCGGCGACTGTGGCGGCGCGTGCGGCGTGTCGGGCGGGGCCAACTGCTGCCAGCCCTCGAACTCCCCAGGCTGCGCCGATGCGAACTGCTGCCTCGCGGTCTGCGTGCTCGACCCGTTCTGCTGCGTAGAGGTGTGGGACGAGTTCTGCGCGAACATCGCGGCCGAGGGCTGCACGGTCTGCACGACGGGCTGCGGGCTGCCAGACGCGGGCGACTGCTGCGAGGCGCGCACCACGCCAGCGTGTTCCGACAGCGAGTGCTGCCTGGCGATCTGCACGGCGGATCCCTTCTGCTGCGAGGGCGCGTGGGACCAGGTGTGCGCAGACGAGGCGATCCTCGTCTGCGGCGCGTGCTCCGAGCTCTGCGGCAGCCCGCTTGCGGGTGACTGCTGCAGCAAGAACGGAACGCCGTCCTGCTCCGACGCGGCGTGCTGCGAGGCTGTCTGCGCGGTCGACGGCTTCTGCTGCGGCATCGAGTGGGACGATCTCTGCGCCAAGCGCGCCGCCGACCTCTGCGAGTCATGCGGCACGGCGACGGCAGGCGACCTGAACGGCGACGGCACCGTGAATGCGGCGGACCTCGCGCTTCTTCTGAGCGGCTGGGGCACCGCCGCGACCGACCTCAACGGCGACGGCACCACGGGCGCGGCGGACCTCGGCATCCTGCTCAACAACTGGGGCACCTGACAAAGTGCGTCGATGAACGACGAAGGGCGTCGATGTCGACGCCCTTCGCCTGATGGTCCGATGGATGTGGTGGCTTCAGCCGATCCGCGTCACTCCGCGGGGATCTCGAGCTCGATCTTGACCCCTGCGGCGTTGCGGAGCTCGACTTCCCACACGAGCCCGCCGTCCTCGATCTCGAGCTCGACTTCCTTCACGGTGGTGCCTGGGTTCGCGGCCACGGCCGAGAGCGCGGCCTGGTCGGCGGTCACCGTGACGGAGGGCAGCGCAGCGATGCGGGCCTGGTCCTCTGCGTCGGCTGCGCGGGTGATGTTCGAGAGAACGGCGAAGGTGGAGACATTGAGGCGAAGGACGCGCACAGAGGTGGCGCCGTTCGGGAGGACGACCTCGACGGTGCCGTCTTCAGCCTCGACCTCGAGCACCTCGGCCCCGGGGTAGAGCGTCAGCGCGGCGTCGACCGCGCCGACGATCGCGCTCACGGGCACGCTCTCGGGGCCGGAGCCCTGGCCGCCGCCCTGGCCGTTGTCGCTGTCGTCCGAGTGGCTGTCGGAATCGCACCACTGCGAGTCGCTCGAATCGTCATGGAGATCGCCGAAGAACTCGAAGTCGTCGAAGCTCGAGTGGAACGCGAGGTTCTTCTTGGAGTAGCCGAAGAGCGACGCATGCATGCCCTTCGACTCGAGGCCTGCGAAGACCTGCTCGATGCCCGCGAGCTGGAGGAGCGGCGTCGACGGGTTCGACGCGGTGAAGACGCGCAGCTTCACGGTCTTCGCCGTCGGGTGCGCGACCCACTCCACGCGGAACTCGTGCGCCCCGACGGGCAGCGCCACCTTGCTCGACCAGTTCTTGACGAGTCCGTCGCGGCGCGCCACGATCTGCATGTGTCGGCCCGACTTCGACTGGCGGATCTCCACCTGGACGCCCGTCTGGAGCCCGTTCGACACGTTGTACTGCGAGAGCTCCTCGAAGCCGAAGCCGATGCCCGTGTAGGCGTACTTCACCGACGAGGTCGTCGACTCGCCCTCGAACTCGTTCTCGAACTTCACGGCGAACCCATCGGTCCAGTCGATCTTGTAGTTCGTGAGATAGACCGCGCCGCCGCCCTTGCCCGCGGTCGCGTCGACATTGATGCGGCCGCCCGCCTGGGAGATGCCGGCCTTGAGGCGGCGCGCATCGTCGTTCTTGTAGGTCTCGCGCTCCTTCCAGAGCGAGGAGTTGCGCGAGTCGCTGTCGGCGCGGTCGATCTTCTTATCGGCGACGGCGGTGCCTGCGGAGAGGACGAGCGCAGCGACGGGAACGAGGGCGAGGACGGTGGGAAGGAAGGCGGAGAGCGTTCGGCGCATGTGGGGGTCCAATCGGGCTTGCTGATCGGGTGATGACGGTGTTCGGGCAGACTTCGGGGGCTGACGGGGCGCCCCCCGGAGGGCGCTCCGAGACCAGAGGAGCGGGTCATCGGGCGTCAGATACGCCCCACGCTCGACTTTGGCGGATTTCCGAGTGCACGGGCGCGGAATGACCTCCACAGCCGTCGGACGCCCCATGCGGGACACTGTCACTTCACGCACAACGGCCGCGGGCGAAGCCGCGGCCGTTGTGCTTGAAGTGACCCCAGAGGGATTCGAAACACCCCCAGAAACACGGGGAAAGTCCACTCAAACCAGCGAGCGCATCGCAGATTGCATCGCAGTCGATCGTGAACTGCCTCGCGAGCTCGCGGAACTCGTCCAGGCGTGGCCGAGGCTGCGCCGCGAGATTCGTGCGGCGATCATGGCCTTGCTCAAGGTCGGGCTCGGCAGGTAGCGTCGGCGCCCCCTGCCTCGCCCATGGGCTCGCGCCTCGATGAATGTCGCTCAGCATCGATCCATTGCCGCGCGTCGCCCACTGAGGACCCTCAGGACTTGCGTACGTTCCATGAAGGTAGAACCTAGAGGTAAATCCTGAGGAAGAACCCAAGGTTCTAAACAGGCTCAACCAACGTACGCAAGTCCAGGGGATCAGCGCCGCCGTTCGGACAGCGCGACAAACCTGCTCGACCTGCCTCAGGTCTCCGAGGCTCCGGCCTTGACAGTCGCGGCGAGGGTCGTCACGGTCGTCACGGCCGTCACGGCCTTCACTGGTGGTCGTGGAATCGGGAAACCCGAGCCGACCCAGCCAGTGCTCGAAGGGCCGAATTCCGTCGTGACATTTCTTGCCAGGGGGCTCGAGAAATGGACATCAAAAGTCAAAGGGGTACAATGTCCTTCATGCTAAAAGTTATAAGACTTATGCAGACGCAGAACCCCTTCGTCCGCCTCGTACCCGCCCAAAGGAGCCCCTACCCCATGAGACCTCACTTCTACACGGCAGCCTCCCTCGCAGAGTCCCTTGATGTCTCCCGCCGCACGGTCAGCCGGTGGTGCGCCAAGGGCGATCTCCCTCAGCCCGTCCGAATCGGCCGCAGCCGCTTCTGGCGCGTCGAGGACGTCCATGAGGCGCTTCGCGCCAAGGGGGCCCGCCCATGAGCAACCCCCACCGCTGGCTTCGCGTCACGCGAGCCTTGCCATGCTCCGTCTGCGGGCACCCCGACTGGTGCATGACGAGCCCCTTCGGCGACGAAGTGATCTGCTGCCGCGAGGAGTCGAAGCTCCCGGCACCGCTCTTCGACGGCTGGTTCCACTCGATCCCGCCGCGCCAACGCCGCATGCCCCAGGCGGTACGCGCGAAGGCCAAG
>JBIKTI010000313.1:0-3838 GCA_044348205.1 Phycisphaerales bacterium
AGGCAGGGGCGACGAGCACTGGGAGGCGAACTTCGCGAAGTCGCGCGAGCTGCTCGCGGAGTCGGGCGTCGAGTTCGTCGAGCTCGACAAGGCGTGAGCGCGTGACGGCGTCGGGGCGCGGCGCACGCCATGTGCGTCCTTCACGCCAGAGCGAGCCGCCGCAGCGGCGAGCGCTCAAGGGTGCAGGCCGAGTTCCTTCGAGGTGAACGGGCGGTTGCGGCCCTTCGTGGCTTCGCGCACCTCGGAGACGAGCGCCGCGTCGATCGGCGCGCCCGCGTTCCCCCACGCGCCGCGCACATAGGTGAGCACCGCTGCGATCTCCTCGTCGGTGCGCAGCGGCGCTGCGGGCATCACCTGGTTGTAGCGCTGGCCATCGACCATGATCGGACCTTCCATCCCGTGCATCACGATCTTGACGAGCGTGGTCGCGTCGCCGTGCACGATCTCGCTGCCACGGAGCGGCGGATACACGGGCGGAAGCCCGCGGCCGTTCGCCTGGTGGCAGCTCATGCAGTTCGAGTAGAGCCTCTTGCCGAACTCCTCGATGCTCAGCTCCTTCCCGCGCGCGACGCGCGGCGCGACGAACGACACATCCTCGCGCCCTGGCCAGAAGAGCTGGCGGTCGACCGAGCTCGCGAGCGCGAGATCCGCAGGCAGCGCGTCGAGGAGCGCGCCCCAACCCTCGGGTTCCGCGGCCGCCACGAGCTGGCGCGGTTCCTTCGCGTTCAGGTTCTGCTTCGCGGCGACGCGCTCGAGGATGGCCTTCGCAAGCCACGGGCGATCGCGTCCGACGCGCGCGGCGGCGGACACCGTCTCCGCGAGCGTGGCGGGGCTCGGGAGCCCGTCGCCGTCGTCGAGAAGGACATCGGCGAGCTCCACAGCGAAGGCGCGCGAGGCGACGCCTTCGTCGGCCAGAAGCCTGCCCGCGACGACCGCGTCGAGGAGGTCGTGCTCGACGCCGCGCGACGATGCGAGCACGGCGCTGCGCATCTCGCGCGAGCCGATGTCGCGGATGAGCGCAGTCTCGAGGAACGCCGCGCGCAACGGCGCATCAAGCCTCCACGCGGAGAGCGCGGCCTGCACGCGCGGCGCTGGGTCTGAGTCCTCGATCGCACGCGCGAGGAACGACGCAAGCGTCACAGTGTCGCTCGAGCGCTCCGCGACGCGCAGCGCGTGGACACGGAGCACGGGGTCCTCGACACGCAGCAGCGCTGCGACGACGCCGTCATCCGCGCCGCCCATCCCCGCGAGCGCCCACAGCGACTCGACCAGCGTGATGCGCGCGGGCGCCGTCGCGAGGACCTGTTCGCGAAGAAGCGCGATCGCTGCCGGGTCGCGGCGCTCGACGAGCAGACGCCGCGCCATCGTGCGCACGGGCTTCTCGTCGTGCGAGAGGAAGCCGACGAGCGTGGCTGCGTCGGCCACCGCGAGGTTCGGCGCGCGGCGCGGGGCCGCGCCTTCGGGAACGATCCGCCAGATGCGGCCCGCGTCGAGCGGCTGCTCGAGCCCGCGCGCCTCGACCTGCGTGCGCAGGAAGGTCGTCATGAAGCGACGATGCTGGATCACGCCCCTGTACATGTCTGCGAGATAGATGAAGCCGTCGGGGCCCGACTCGCAGTGGACGGGGCGAAAGCGCTCGTCGGTCGAGGTGAGGAACGAGCGGCCATCGTCCGCGGGCGTCGCGACGATGCGTCCGTCCTGCTCGGCGAGGCGATAGCGGTGGACGAGGTTGCCAGCGACCTCGCACACGAGCGCGCTGCCCTCCATGTCTGCGCCCATCGCGCGGCCTTCATGCACATGCGGGCTGCATGCGCCCGTGAACTCCGCAAGCCGGCCTTCGCGAAGGACGCCGCGCTGGTAGCCGCGGTTCACGCCTGGCGTGAGGTGCGACGGGTGGACGCGCGTGTCGCGCGCCGCGCGCGCAGGCACGCCCTCGAAGTTCCGTTGCGACGGGTTGCGCGCGGCGTGCTGCTTGGGCAGGAGGTCGACGAGAAGCGGATCGGAGTTCGGCGAGTAGTAGAGCCTTCCGAGCGCGTCCTCCGAGAGCCCCCACTGTCCGTGCGGCGCGACGGGCTCTACGCGCAGCGATGCGCCGTCGACGAGGAAGCGAAACGGATGCTGCGAGCACGCGAAGGTGTTGTCGAGCGCGTAGAGAAGCCCGTTTCCCGCGTGCTCGGGGTTGTCCTCGCCCGCGAAGCCGCTCGCGACGAGTTCGGAGCGGTCCGCGCGGCCGTCGCCGTCGGTGTCGCGCGCGAAGAAGAGGTGCGGCGGTTCGATCACGAGCAGGCCGTCGCGCCAGAGCGCGATGCCGCGCGGCATCACGAGCCCGTCGAGGAAGATGTCCGCGCGGTCCATGCGGCCGTCGCCGTCCTCGTCCGTGAGGACCTTGATGCGGCCGATCGGATCGCGCTCGCCCGCGCCGTCGGCATCGCGCATGTAGCCGCGCATCTCGACGACCCAAAGCCGGCCATCGGGCCCGAACTCGAAGGCGACGGGCGCCTCGACAAGCGGCTCCGAGGCGACGAGCTCGATCCGATATCCATCGGGAAGCGCAAAGGTCGCGAGCTGTTCCTCCGCGGTCCGCACGGGCGACGAGTCGACCCGCCACTCCGCGGGAAGCTCGACCTGCGCCTCGCCCGCGCGGTCGCCCTGCTGCGCGAAGGCGGCCGAGGACACGAGAGACGCGCAAATCGCGCAGAACGCGGCGGTTCCGCGCGCGCCGAAGGGTCGCTGCGCGCACGCCATGGGCTCCGATGCGAAAGTCATGTCGCGGAGTGTACGCGTGACCGCAGGTGAACCGAGCGCCTCGCGATGCCGCGCGACGCGATGCATGGGCGGCTTTCACACGCGCATCCCCTCGCGTAGGCTATGGTCGAGGCCTGTCCGTGCGTCGATTTGCGATCCGATCCCTCTTTCCCTCGGCTGTTCGCGGCCCTTGCGCCCTCGGTGCGCGTCTTGCGCTCGGCGCGGCGACGATTGCGCTTGCGGGATGCGCGGGCACAAGCGATCGAGAGGACCCGCGGATCGACGCCACGCCGATGGCACCCGCCGCCGAGTCGCTCGACGCAGGGCCCATCCTCGGCGCGCGCACCGCGACTGGCGCCAAGCTCTGGGTCCGCATCGACCCGGTGCGCATCGACGCGGAGCGGCCGACGATGCTTCGCCTCGAGCTTGTCGGAGCGGCCGAAGGAAGCGCTCGGACCTTCGACGCAGAGGCGTCCATCGAAGGCGATGGCACAGCGGTGTTCAGGCTTGAGGGCCTCAAGCCTGGCCAGAACCATCGCTATCGCATCACGCGCGCCGAGGACGCCGCCGCGACGCTCGCGGAAGGCTCGTTCGCGACGGCGCCCGCGCGCATGACGCGCGCGCGCATCGCCTTCGGCGCGGACGCGGAGTTCGACGCCGCGACGGACGCCACCTTCCGCGCGATCGAGCGCGAGCACCCCGACGCGTTCATCCTCGCCGTCAATGCGCCTTCGAAGGGGCCGAGCAGCCTTGCCGCGCAGCGGGCCCGCTCTCGCGCGCTTGCGAAGTCGCCTGCGTTCGCGGAGCTCGTGGCGGAGGTCCCGCTCTACGCGATCTGGCGCGATGCGGGGTCGGCGGTGCGGTCGGCCGACGGCGGCATCGCTGAAAGATCGAACAGCAGACGCGCGTTCTGCGAGTATCACCCGAATCCAGGCTTCGGCGACGGCGTCGACGGCATCCACACCTCGTTCACGCTCGGCTCCGCGGAGGTCTTCCTTCTCGACGGGCGCGCGCTCGGGAGCATGACCGAGCCTTCGCTCGGGAGTGTGACCGAGCCTTCGCTCGGGAGCGATGCGCAGTGGCGCTGGCTCGA
>JBIKTI010000502.1:0-11376 GCA_044348205.1 Phycisphaerales bacterium
CACTGCGGCTACTGTGAACATGACGCTATACGGACTTGCCAATTCAGGCTCCGGCACAACAAGTTCCGTAAGTCAGCCTGTGGTCAAGGGTAGTAATTATGTGATTACTGAAGAGTTCACAGGTCAAATCTTCACACGCCTTCGCGGTCGCCAAATGATCTTCAAGATCAGCTCAAACCAGATTAACACGGCTTGGCAGCTTGGCGCTCCTCGTATTGACATCAGACCGGACGGTCGTCGTTAATGGCCTCAGCTAAACGCATCATCAACCCTGCACCACCCAACTTACCACTGGGGCCGCAGGAGTACGAGCGTCGGTATCAGGATCAGTTTTCTAACGTCTTGCGTCTGTACTTTAACCAGCTAAAGAATGCGCTTGGTGAGTTGTTTGGCGATAACGGCGGCAGGTACATTGCCTTTCCCAACGGTGCGTTTTATCAAGACGGATACACAACGCTGACCGCCAACATGACGAACAACGGCACAACGCCAATACAGGTTACGTCCACCGCTAACTTTTTTGCCCCCGGCGGTTTGATTATTGGTAGCGAGATTATTACCTATACAGGCAAGACCGCTACGACTTTCACAGGTATTACTCGTGGAGCGTATGGCTCTACCAACGTGGCGCACACTGCGGGGGTTTCTGTTTCGGAAGCCCAAACTCTTGCGTCTTCTAGTACCTCTACTGCACTGACTCTGCTTCAAACCACAGTAAGTAATGGCGTGTCTATTGATCCCGCCGACAAGACTAAAATTGTTCACTCAATTGCTGGTATCTACAACATTCAGTTCAGTATTCAGATGCTGACTTTTGACGGCACGATTGATAACGTGACAATCTGGTTTAGGCTCAATGGTGTGGACATCCCATACAGTGCGGGTATTGCAACGGTTCCGGGTATCCACGGTGGCAACCCCGGTACGGCCATCATCTCTTGGAACTTGGTGCAACCAATGAACGCTGGGGATTACGTCCAGCTACTCTTCGCATCTAATACCGGCAACACGGTGGCGGCAACTTACCCACCCGGAACATCACCTGTGCATCCAGCATCTCCGTCCATTATTGTGACGTCAACATTTGTGTCTGCGTTACCAACATGATATTATTGACCAACCCCCATTTTGAGAGGCAAACATGAGCCTTGCTGTACTAGCCCAAGACATGGCATCCAAGGGTCGCAACGGCGATTCAATGCTTGTCCATATGACCCCCGGAGAAGTCGCTGGACTTCAGGCACTTGCCTTGAAACACGGCGGGTCTTTGACCATCAACCCAGATACTGGGCTCCCAGAAGCTAACTTCTTGAAGAAGTTACTGCCTATGTTGGCAGGCTTTGCGCTCGGCCCTGCTGGTTTTGGTATCGTGTCTTCAGGCTTAACTGCTGGCGCTATTGTGGGCGGTGTTACTGGTTTGGCTACAGGCAGCTTATCCAAAGGTTTGATGGCCGGATTGGGTGCGTATGGGGGCTTTGGCATAGGTGAGAGTCTGGCTAATCTAGGCTCTACGGCAGTAAGCGCCGAAGCTATGGCTGCGGCAAATGCTTCTGCTGACCCAATTGCAAGCCTTGCAGGTGCGAAAGATGCTGCCCTTGCAAGTGGGGCTGTTGCACCAAGCGGCTTCGATGCCGCTATGCAGGGCGCAAAAATGGCTTTCGACAACCCCGCAAGTCTAGTTAACAGCGCTGGCGCAAAAGATTTGTTTAAGTACGGTATGGCGGCAGCGTCGCCAGTTTTGGCCGATCAGATGGTTCCAACAACCACAAAGCTCCCGCCAGTTGACACAGGCAATATTCGCAAGTTTAGCTTCGATCCTTACAGCCAGCGCTATACACCGCAAGGTATTTTCCCAGCCGCAGGCTACAAAGGTGGTATGGCTAATGGCGGTATTGTGGCGTTGGCTGAAGGTGGTACATCCAACCCTGCCCCACTCTCTGAGCAATACGTTACAAACATAAAGAATTGGTTCAACAATAACCCCACCGCTACGGCAGCAGACGTACAAAGCGCCATGCAGCAATACGGGCTGAACCAGCAAGACGTTATGAATGCTATGGGCCAAGCGGGATTTTCAAAAGCCGCGCAGTTTGCAGCGTTCAATAACAATATTGGTAGCGCAAGCAACACTGCTGAAACTTACGGCGGCCTTAAAGGGCTAAGCGATAATATTAATTACTGGTTGCGAAACAATGCCAGCGCATCTGCTGACGACATTAATAATGCAATGAACCAATGGAGTTTGTCAGACGCGGATTTCCAACGTGCTACTGGTAAATCAATAGCCGATTATTTGTCGGCCAATACAACTGGGGATGACACAGTTACCGGTGGATCAGGTAACGACACAGTTGTAAGTGGTGCAGGCAATGACACAATCAGTGGTGCAGGCAATGACACAGTTGTAAGTGGCGCAGGCAATGACACAATCAGCGGTGGTGCAGGTAACGACACAGTTGTAAGTGGTGCAGGCAATGACACAATCAGCGGTGGTGCAGGTAACGACACAGTTACCGGTGGGGGCCTTAGCGACCTTATTACTACTCTGGCTACAAACGATAGCACTGCCAATGATTTCCTTACAGGCACTTCTGGCTACAACCAAGCTGACGTTACCGCTGCGTTAGATGCTTCAGGTCTTTCAGACGCGGCTAAGTACGCGCTTACCCATTCAGATATTGGCAACGCTGCTAACACTTCTGAGACTTACGGCGGCCTTAAAGGTCTGAGCGACAACATCAACTATTGGCTGAAAAACCACCCCGGCGCATCTGCGCAAGACATTCGCAGAGAGATGGCAAAGTACGGTATATCGGAGGCTGACTTTATCCGTGCCACAGGTACTGACGTAAACAAATACGCCATGGGGCCTATTACAGAAGTACAGAATCTTGCTGAAGGCGCTGGTGGTGGAACAGACGCCAAGGTAAACGAAAACGGTACGATTACTTCAACCGCTTTGAATGGTACAAACGTCCTTACAAACGCTGATGGTACTAAGACCGTGATGCCGACCAACACTATGTCGGACATCCGAAACTTGTACACGCGGGGCGGTGGTAGCACAGGCTACGTAGTCAATGCGCCCATAAACATGGAGGAGTTCAATCGGCGCTTTAACACATACAGACCCGGTAGTGACTCTGAGGCCGCATACAAATATTTGATGGGTCAGGGCGCATATCCAACCCAATCTAATGTGGGCGAGATCATGAGACCGTACAGCGAAGCCGTGCTGGGCGTACCGCAAGACATAACCACTAAGAAGTATTTGTACGACAACAGAACACGTAAGATGGTGCTGAATCCTGACTATGTGCCAATGTCGTTTGATACCAAAGGCGTGCAGAGTTTTGGTCTGTCTACGACCGATGTTAAAAAATATCTCACAGCAAACAACACTGCTACAGATGCACAAGTTTACGCTTGGGCGTTATCTAACAACGTAGGCCCTGACCAAATTGCTGCGGCTTTGGATGTTGATCCTGCCTTGATCCGCGCTAAGTATGATGCCGCTAGAAAAGCGGCGGGTACTACTGGGGGCACAACCGGCGGCACAACCGGCGGCACAGAAGATTTATCAAACAAGGATAAAAAGCCAACTTCTGACCCCGGTACAGATAAATTATGGACTTGGTCTGACAGCAGCAACAAATGGATTACTGTTCCTGTCACAGCGATGGCTGATGGCGGTATCACCGGCTACGCCCTTGGCGGTCTAGGTTCTTTGGGTGGTTACTCTGATGGTGGCCGCCTGCTCAAAGGCCCCGGTGATGGCGTGTCTGATTCCATCCCCGCAACGATTGGTCGTAAGAAACAACCCGCACGCCTTGCCGATGGGGAGTTCGTAGTGCCCGCACGTATTGTGTCTGAGCTGGGTAACGGTTCCACAGAAGCTGGCGCACGTAAGTTGTACGCCATGATGGATCGTGTGCAACGCGCACGGGGTAAGACCACAGGCAAAAACAAAGTAGCGGCCAACAGCCGCGCTGACAAATATCTTCCCGCATAAGGATAGGTCATGGCTGATCCACAAATTCAACAAATAACGCAGTCGCAAACAACAATCCCTGACTACGCTAAGCCGTACGTCGAGAATCTGCTGGGGCAAACTGCTGCGCTGACTGACCTGAACTACAACCCCTATATGCAGTATCGGGGGGAGCGTGTTGCACAGTTCTCTCCATTGCAAAAACAGTCGTATGAAAATGCGGCTTTGATGCAGACCGCGCCTCAATTACAAGACGCAACAGCTTTGGCAGGGCAAGCGGGGTTAGCGGCAATTAACACGGGGTATACATACAACCCAATGACGACTCAGTCATTTGGCGAAAACGCGCAAGCGTACATGAACCCGTACATAGACAATGTAATCAAGCGCCAGCAACAGGATGCTTCGCGTCAAGCGGCTATTGCTCAGCAAGCACAGGGTGCGCAGGCTGCTCGTTCTGGTGCGTTTGGTGGCAGTGGCGACTACCTCATGCGTGCACAAGGCGCGGCTAACTTAGCCCGTCAAAAAGGCGACATCATGGCCACCGGCATGAACAACGCCTACACACAGGGCATGAACCAGTTCAACCAAGAACAACAGCAGCGTCAGGCCGCAGCGCAGCTTAACGCTCAACAAGGTCAGTTTGGTGCGGGTCTGGGACTGCAAGGCTTGCAGACAGCGCTCACTAGTGCCAACACTTTGGGCAACTTGGGCATGAACCAGTACAACCAGAACATGGGTATTACGCAACAGCAGAACCAGTTCGGTGCCCAGCAGCAACAACAATCACAGAACATTCTGAACAATCAGTATCAGGACTTCTTGAACTTCCAAAACCACCCATACAAACAAGCGGCGTTCATGTCCGATATGTTGCGTGGTTTGCCACTGACTCAGCAATCAAATGCAATCTACAGCCCGCCCCCATCCTTGGCGTCGCAGGTGATTGGTGCCGGCACTGCCGCGTACGGGGCAAGCAGGGCGTTTGCTAAAGGCGGTAATGTTGAAGACGTTGCGTACAGAGACAAACCCGCAGGTTTGGCCGATTTAGCTATCTATAACATGGGTTGAAGAATATGGCTTTTACACAGCAAACTACCGCAAGCGTTCCAAACGTTGATTTGATTACGCAAACGCTGGCCAAGCTACAGCCAGATTCTGAGCTGCAAAAGTATGCGGCTATGCACAAGAACGACCCATACATCTTGTCGCTTGCTACGGCTGAGTCAAATCGCCGCAAAGCACTTCGCTTAGGTGCGCAAGGAAATGTTGGGCAAATGCCTAAAGTAGCAGACGCTGCTATTGCCGGTATGGCGCCAGCTCCCGGGGTCGCACAACTTCCAGAAGAACAAGGTATCGGAGCTTTGCCTGCCCCTAACATGCAGCGCATGGCTGATGGCGGTATTGCTGGCTACGACGATCAAGAAGGCATGGCTCAAGGCGGCATGTTTGACTTTGCCCAGACTAGCGAGCCTGTGGTTCGTATGGCTGATGGCGGGCATGTACCTCGTTACCAAGGTAACACAGTAGACGGCAGTGTTGTTCGCAGCAACCCCTTGTTTAATGTCCCCGGCATGGTATCGGTACAGCCTAGGGCAAGCTTTACTCAAGCGGGGGCGCCTGAGAATCAAACGGTTTGGGAACAACTTTCTGGCAGTCTTCAAAAAGAAGGGGTTCAAAGACAACTTCAAATTATTGAAGACCGCATTGCACGTGGTATTGCAGGGCCTGAAGAAAAAGCTTACTACGCACAGTTAAAAGCTAAAGTTGAAGGTACACCACAACTGGCCGCACCTAAAGATTCTGTCAATCCTGATGAGGTTTTGATGGCTGCGGAAAAAGCAGCTAAAAATAAACCCGCCGCAACAAACGCTGCTGCTCCTTCTGCGGAGCCTAAACCAACAGTTAACAAACCCGCTGTCAATATGGGTGGCGGCCAAGGTATTAAAGCCTTATATGAGCAGTTTGCAGGGCCACAAAATGTTCGTGATACTGAACTGAATTCAATCGAACAACGTGTTCGTGAACAAGGCGAAGCAGAGACTTCTGCCGCTCAAAGACAACTGAACCAGTTAAAAGCAGACATTGCGGCTCAAGGCGAGTACGGCAAAGACCGCGAAACTAAACTCAAAGCCAAAGAAGAGCGCATTGCCAAAGAAGAAGGCAGAGCTGGTGGACTAGCGCTTCTTGAAGCAGGTTTGGCCATGATGTCAGGCACGTCACAAAACGCATTTGCCAATATTGGTCAAGGCGCTATGGTTGGTACTGCCGCATACCGCAAGAGCATGGACAAACTTGAAGATGCGCGTGACAAACTTGAAGATGCGTATGGCCGTCTGGAAGATGTTCGCTTCAACCAAAAGAACCTGAACAACGCAGAGATTCGCAAAGCTACGGCTGACGTAGATAAAGCGGCCAATGCAGGTCTTAAGAGCCTCACAGATTTTGCGGTTACCCGTTACGGCATGAAGCGTGAAGATGCCAAGGCAATGTTTACTGGTGCTATACAAGAACGTGTGGCAAATATCAACGCAGGCGCTACGCTTGAGTCAGCACGTATGCGTTCCAAAGACCAGTCCGATTACTTGCAGGCTATTCGTGGTTCCGGCGCTATTGAGCAGGCCCGCAAGAACGTGATGGAGGGCGTTATGAAAGCCAACAAGTACGGCTCGCCTGAAGAAATCCAAGCGCAGTTTGAAAAAGAATGGGAAAAAACCTTGCAATTAAACCCAGCTCTGGCAAAATTAGCGGGCGCTGCCGGGGGCGGCAGTGCACCTGCATCTGGCGCTGATTTTGTGCTAAATCCGCAGACAGGAAAACTTGAACCGAGAAAGTAAACTATGAGCTACACCGTTGCTTTGCCTGATGGACGAACCGTTGAGTTTCCAGATAGCGTATCCAAAGAAAAAGCAGCGGAGATCCTTCGGGAACAACTTGGCATAGGCGGTTCCCCAGAAGAAGGTTTTGTACCTGCCGTCAAGGCAGGTATCTCTGGTTTAAAAAGCTCCGCTGCCGCCCTTGCTGGCCGCACAGGCGCTATGGATGCCGAACGTGCCAAGCAGGTCATGGCCGAGGAAGAAGCGTACCAAAGACGTACCTTCAAACCCACCGAGAAAGGCTGGACAGAAGCGCCAGTCACCAAATTCACAGAACTCCTTGGTGGCTCTTTGCCGTACATTGCAGCTCCTTTGGCTGCCGGTGCAGCCGCCACGATTGGCGGAGCTCCTGCCCTTGCCGCTACTGGCTTGGGTGCGTTGGTGTCAGGCGGTCAATTTACCGGTCAGTTCCTAAAGCGCCAGACTGAGGAAGGCACGCCACTTGAGCAAACAAACTTAGCTGCAGCCGCTGGCGCCGGCACAGTTGCAGGCGCACTTGATTTGCTGTCTTTCAAAATGTTCCCTGCTATTCGGGGTATTTTTGGTGCGGCGGGTAAAGAAATATCCCAAGATGCGGCTGAACAGATTGCCAAGCAAGGCATGACCAAAATGCTGGGCGACTACGCCAAAGCAACAGGCAAAGCAATTGGTGCAGAAAGTACTACCGAAGTAGCGCAGCAGTTCCTTGAGCGTTTGCAAGCCGGGTTGCAGCTTACGGACGACCAAGCCCGTGACGAGTACTGGGATAGTTTGATTGGCGGCGCGGTCTTGGGTGGCGCACTTGCCCCTGCTGGCCGTTACATTGAGCGCGGGAGAATTAGAACTGCTCAGGCAGAAGAAGCCCGTGCAGATCAAGCCAAACAAGTGCAGGCGCAAGAGGCTGAGAAGAAGCGCTTAGAAGCCGAGAAAGCTGAGTACCGCAAAACCCCCGAGTACTTAGACGAGATCCAGACCCGCTACGCTGACTTGCAAAAGCAAGAAGCTGACTTGCTGGCGCGTATTAAGGGCAAACCCGCTGAAGGCGATTTGGCCGCCGTAGCAGACAAACAAGAAGCCCGTACACAACTTAGAGAGCTACGCAAGACTGACGAGTACACAGGCACAGTTGAAGAGTATCGTCAAGCTAAGAAAGCGATTGATGAGCGTGCCAAAGAAACAACGGACAAAGCTGCGATTGCAGAAGCGGCCAAAGTGCCCGGCGCGCAGATGGATTTGTTTGGTGCGTTGCCTGAAGCCAAGGATCAGTCACCAGTAGGTCAGTTGCGCACACTTGACACCCAGATCAAAGGTCTTGACGCACAGCTTGCCGAAGCTAAAAAGACAGGCGATCAAGCACAGATTCAAGCGCTTACCAACCAGCAGTTTGACCTGCAAAAGCAGTTCCAATCTATGGCCCCAACACCGACAAGCTATGCGGCTATGCGGGATACGGTCACCAAACAGATTGAAAACTTGCGCACCAAGTTGCAAGCGGCCACAAGTACTGACGACATGGAGCGCCTTGTCAACAGTATTAAACAGAACAAAGAAGCATTAACTCAGCTTGATGAACTAAAACCTTTTGTTGCTGCAGCCCCCAAGCAAACGGATGTTGCGTCCCGTGACGTTGAGATCAAAGACCTGCGCAAGAAAGTTGCACGTTACCAAGAGCTGGGCGACGACGAAGCGATTGCTAAGTTGTTACCGCGCCTAAAAGAACTGGAAGCCGTGCCCACATTGATGGAAGGCGATCAGTTCCGCAACGTTCCAACAGACGACTTGTTTGCCGCTGAGATTGATGCTGGCGCAAAAGAAGCCCGTGAAACACGGGAGAGCGTTGAAGCTGAGATTGAAAAGCTTCGCGTGATGGCTGAAAGAGTTAAAACTACTTCGCCTGTTGCGCAAGCGTACCGCGATAGAGAACTTGGAAGAGCGCGTGCACTGCTGTCTTTGTTTGAAGAAAGTGAGCAGGATTGGGAAAAGCTTAAAAAAGATCCCGCCAACACTGAGTTCCGCGAAGACCGCGACAAGCTTAAAGCCACGCTTGAGAAAGACATCAAAGCGTTAGAAAAACGCGAAATCCCTAAAGATGCCGTACTTCCAACACGGGACACGTTTGAGCTTGGCGTTAAACGCAAAGCGTTGAAGAATTTAAATCGCCGTATGGAAGCGGCGGATCGCTTCAAAGACACGACCCCACTGGCGCAGAACATCATTGATGAGCGCACGGACGAGAACGTCTCGGCGTTGCTTGACTACTATTTGCCCAAGCTGACTCCTGCACAGGAAGGTTTTGATAAGCAAAACGACCGCGCCGCAATGGCTAGAGAGGTCAAAGAGCTGCGTGCCAAAGTACATGACGGTTTAATTGAAATTTACGACGCTGTCAAAATTAAAGACCTTGACGCTGTTCGTAACAACACTAGCAAGTTTCTGTTTAACTCAGATCGTCTGGTTAACCTTAATCGCATTTTAAATAATGGCAAAGCATTAGAAGCGGAAGCCAAACTAGGTTTGCGTGAGCAATTGCTCACAGTAACAGACGACCTTAGAAAAACAGTTGAGAACCTAACACGTTCAAAAGCTGGGCTGCGCAAGTTAGACAAAGAAATTAAAGAAATTGGTCAGCCCACTTCCCCTGAGCAAGCAGAATCTTTGGGGGCAATGGAGAAGCGCAGAAATACGCTGGCGCTAGAAGTTAAAAAGCTGGAAGCAAAAACCGGTTGGGAAGACAAAGCCGACGCAGTAATTGACCGCTACAGCAGTGTTATTCCCGAAGACCGTGAAGTCTCTAAAGCAGGTAAACAGCTTCCAATTGAGCGTGTTGAAGGGCGTGCTACCAGAATCGACGAAATTGTTCGTGAGTTGCGCCTTGTAAACGAAAAGGTGCAGAAGGCTGGCCGCCCAACAGACGAAGCTAAGATGGCTGCATTGGCGGAACTTAAAGACCGCCGTAAAGACCTTGGCAACGAACTCAAAAAGTTAAGAGCTAGCGTGCCCTCAATTGAGGAAGCAAACAAGCTGGCAGGGGAATCCGTAGAGACAACGCCAGCCCAAGCACCCGATCTGTTTGGCATGTCTTCCAAAATGGAAAAGGTAACACGCGCCGCATTAGGCGACGTGTTGGCAAAACTGCGGGGGCTTTATGCCCAACGAACCAAACTTGTTGCGCAAGTAGAGAAACGCGGGCGTCTGCCTTCAACAGAAGGCGAACAAAAGCTTGTCGAGCTTTTTGACAAAGGACCGTCTGGCCAGATCAGAAGTATTAACGCCAAGATACGGGAGTTAGAAGGTACCCGCGACGCACTGCAAAAACGTAGTGCTCGTGAATACCAGCAGTATCAGGAAGCGGCGCGTCAACCTGTTGTTGAGCCCGATCAGTTGGCTGAAATGCAACAGCAGCTTGGCAACATTGAGCGCCAGCTAAAAGGGCTGACTGTTCAATCCGGTGCCGGCAACATCCGCGCACAGTTGGAAAAAGCCCGTGACGACCTCAAGGCAAAGATTGCCGCTGGCACGCAAGAGGAAGAGATTGCACCCGCAGGCAAACAAAAAGAGTTGCCCGGCGTTCAGCCCCAGCGCCTTGCGCCCACACTGCGTGAGATTACGCCTGAAGAGTTGACCGAGGCTCGTACTGCGTTTGTGGCGGCAGAGACTAAGGTTGAAGAGCTGAAGAAAGCTGTACGCAATACAGAAGCAGTGCAAGAGAACCCACAGTACTTTAAGGAAGTGGCGCAAAGATTTAGAGACGAAGCCAAGGCTTTTAGGGAAGAGTTTGCCCAGACGCCTGACAACTTCCTTTTGCAAAAGCTTGAGTCTGACGCCAAATCACGCGAACAAAACGCACGCTACTTTGAAATGCTGGCAACGCTGTCGGAAGAAGGCCGTGCTGATTTACAAGCCGTTCAAAAAGAACTGACGCAAGCGCAAAAAGATTTGCCAAAGGCAGAAGCCGCATTCCGTGACTTAGAGCGCCGCCAGCGTATGCAACAGCAACAGCAAGCGGCTGTGACTGGCGCTGCTCCCGGACAGGTTGAAGCTGAGCGCATTAAAGCTGGGGAGTCTCGTGAGTTCCGTTCGCCAACAGGCAAGGCGCTTACTAAGCCTAAGAGAGCTGAAAGCTGGGACATTAAAAAAGAATCTGTCGCGCCCGTGGCCAAAGTGCCAGAAGTTGTTAAAGCACAGAAGGCGCTGTCCAGAGCAACAGAGTTAGCTCGTATGTCGAGCAGAGAGCTGACTACCGCTAGAGGTAAGTTGGCTGAGTCTGGCGTTACGCAAGAAATTAGACAACAGCAACAAGTCATACAGGAGCTTGAGCCGCTTGTTAAAGGCGCGTTCTCTGAAGACAACGTCAAGGCTATTGACGACGAGTTGGCAAAAATTGATGCGATATTGCAGGCGCGGGGATCTGATAAACAGAAACAGCCGTCTCCTGTAATTGCCAAGATGAAAGGGCCGTTGCCAAAAGACTACGCAGCTTCTGTCGATTTTGCTGAGAAAGACGCCCGTAGCGAATATATGGCGGCCAAG
>JBIKTI010000495.1:0-3829 GCA_044348205.1 Phycisphaerales bacterium
GCTCGGCGGTTACTCAGCAGAACTGAATTCAATATTCCTATCAGATTCAGTCAATGGCCATGACTTTATAACCGGCCAAGTGCTCCTTGAGGAATACGGCCATTATCTTGATTCCCAATTCAATCCTGGCATGGATACGGAGGGTGATGAAGGAGAGCTGTTCTCTGCAGTTGTGCTCAAGAAAAGTCTCTCTGAACAGGCATTGCACAGGATAAAGAATGAAGACGACGCAGCCCAGGTATATCTTGCTAGCGGTGAGCACTATTCTATCGAAGCGTCAACACAAGTCACGCTTTACGAACATGCCGAATACAAAGGAGTGGCCAAATCATTCGGAATAGGAAACCATGCTTATGTTGGCGACAACTTTAACGATAAAGCCACCTCAATCGTGGTCCCACAGGGTTCGAGTCTCGTGGCAGAAGTTTTTGAGCATGCAAATTTTCAAGGAAGGAGCACTGTTATTTCCTATTCGCAGATGAGTATCGGCGCCGATTGGTCAGACAATAATTTCAAGGTGTCCTATCTAAACGACAAAACGAGTAGCATCGTTGTTAGGCGGCGTCGAAATGATGAAGTCATCTTATTTCAGCATGCAAACTTTCAAGGAGTGGCTCACAGCGATGTTCTAGGCAATAAAAGCCAGGTGCGGTTCAATGATGACTACTCATCCATTGATCTACCCGACGGTGTTGGCATAGAAGTCTTTGAGCACGCCTCGTTTTCGGGAAGAAGTCAGGTGTTTACAAGTGATGTCAGCTTCATTGGATTATTGAATGACCAGATTTCGAGCTATCGAACCTTCCCCTTGGCTTCTTCCTACCGTGTTGATCGTCTGAACAGCGACGGCAATGAAGGCCATCGTCACACCTTCAAGATCTTCCGCACCGGCAATACAGCTGTTGCAGGCCAGGTGAGGTTCTCCACCTCCAGCGACTCTGCCACCTCAGACGTTGACTTCAGTTCCTACACTGCCGTCCGAAACTTCGCCCCAGGCCAGACGGAGGATATTGTCTACGTTGACTCTCGCACCGACAACGTCAATGAGGGAACGGAGCGCTTCAACGTTTCCATTTCCAAAGTGAACAATGCCGATACCATCACCACGGCTTCGACTTTTGGGCAGATCTTCAATATTATTCCCCCAGATCAACCATCGAATGGATTCATCGCGATCGAATCAATGGGTGGCAGGATCTATCAATCCCAGCGTGCCAATGACAAGAAGATTTATACACGATCATCTGCCAATGGCAAAGACTGGACTGCTTGGCATGATGCTGGGGGAGAGACAGACGTAGCTCCAGCCCTTGCAGCACTCAATAGCCGACTGTATCAAAGCCATCGCGGGTTAGACGACAGAGTCTATACTAGATCCACAACGGATGGTGAAAATTGGACTCCTTGGCATCAAACAGAAGGGACCACAAAAAGTTCTCCTGGCATTGCAGCATTAAATGGTCGCCTGTACCAATCTATAAGAGGATATGACAATAGGATTTACACCAGATCCTCCACAAATGGTACAAGCTGGACTCAGTGGAGATCGAGTGGGGATGGGACAACTCTGAGTTCCCCAGCACTTGCATCACTAAATGGAAGATTATATCAGTCACACACTGGATATGACACTAGGATCTATACCAGATCGTCTTCTGATGGGGTTATATGGTCTGACTGGAGGGCATCACAAGGAGAAACATACAGTTCGCCATCACTAGAAGCTGCTGGCGGCAGGCTCTATCAGTCCCACCGCGGGACAGACAACAGGATATATACGAGATCATCCACCGATGGCATCAATTGGACCACATGGCATCAGAATGATGGATCTACGAACTTTGCACCTTCTCTTGCGGAAATAAATGGAAGGCTTTACCAAACGCATAGAGGAACTGACAACAAGATTTACACACGCTCTTCCACAAATGGACAAAACTGGGATTCATGGCATGAACAAGGAGGACTACAAAAGGTCTTTTTAGGTAAAACCAATGGTGGTGTTGATCGTCACGCGGCTTTTAGCGTAATTCAGGGTCCTGACTTCGTGCAAGATAAAGAAACTTGGTTTGTGATTCACGGATGGACTGGTGAAGCCGCGAAATTTGGCGAACTTGCTTCGGCAATTGAAGAATACGATGGGATCAAGAATGGTGGTGATATCCAGGTTATTACAATTGACTGGAGTGCCGCAAGGACAGGAGCAAATTTAACCGAAGCCGCAAGCTGGATTGATGCCATTGGCGAGATCATCAAGAACCAAATTAATTCTTGGGGCATTGCTTCCTCCCGAATTAACATAGTTGGCCATAGTTTGGGTGCATATGTAGCGTATGAAGTCTCAGAGCGTCTTGGCGGGCTTAACAAGTTAATTGCCCTTAATCCTGCATCTACAACGCTGACCGGATACAATCTAGCTCAGGTATCTTTCAGAAGATACTCTAATTGGAGCTGGGCATTCTGGCACAATCCCATTACCGACCATGAACTCAATAGTTTAACGGCCGATGAGTCGTTTAAGATTGCATTAACCAAGGGCAACTGGAATCCCGATTTGGGGCATGGGAGCGCGAAGCCGCTTTGGACCAATATGCTGAGAACAAAAAATGGCTCATTAAGCAAATGGTTTGGACTTGAATCGATTGTTTCAAGAACTGCACCATGGAACATTGATAACGGCTGGGAAGCAACTCTTGAAGTCAATGACGAATTTAAGCCGACTGGCAAATACTGGGAATCCTAATATCCTTCCATTCTTGTGCAGTATGCTGTAAAGTCTGCGATATTTTTTTGTTGACACAAATCACCGAATAGCAGGAATTTGGCTGCCCGTGGCTTATTAGTACAGCAGGCCCTGAGGCGAGGGATTTCCCAGAACCTGAAAGATTTCCGATGCACCCTGCGCCGCTCCCGGAAACAGGGGGAATACCCCCAGGTTTGCATTCTTCTGCGGCGATCTGCGGGGATCTACAAGGAGTTGCAGGGAGCTGATTTTGAAACGCAAAATACGAGGAGATTTTTCGATTTTTTTCGTGCTGCTTTCTCCCCTTTTGAGGTGTTGATCGTTTGGCTGGCGGTGTTTTCCAGGCTCCGGGCAGCTGCGGGGTTGATCGACTCGCGCGTCAGGGGCGGCGCGGTGGATTGGTTGAGCGCTGAGCTGCTTGCTCCGCCGCATCCATCCGCCGGGCGACAGTCGTGGCCCAGCGGCGGCCGGGGTCACCGCCCCAGCCATCCCAGGCCTGACGGCCTTTGCCGTAGCTCTCCCAGCTGGAGCCCTGCTTGTCGACCTCGTGGCGAGCGAAGTAGCTCACCATCCGATCGATCGTCTGCGGTGAGAGCTCCTGACGATGGAGCAGCTGCCGGGCGCGGGCCAGCCCCACCGGCGTCATGCCGCGATTGGAGGGATGCTGCTGGGCCCGGCGCTCCAGGGCACGACGGGCAGCAGCAGCCACCAGCTCCGGTGGCCGAAAGGAGAGGCCGGCGTAGATGCTCCGGGACCGCCGTGCCATTGGGCTTCCAGCGGCCTCAGCGCCGAGCTCCGCGGCCGTTCACCGCGAAGGACGCCCGGTAGAGCTCGGAGGCCGACATCGCCTGGGGGTTGATCGGTTCGCCGTTGCTGCCGATGCCCGACACCGTCAGCCCACCGGCGGCCTGCATGCCGGCTGGGCCCCGCTGCTGGAAGAGGAAGCCGTAGACAGGATGTACGCGCATCTGATCGAGAATCTCGGTGGTGGTCTTCGGGCGGCCGTTATCGCCCAGCAGGGGTTTGCCCTGGGAGTCGAGCGGTTCGAGCACGTCCTTGCCATCGCCGCTGGTGCTGAGACGGAAG
>JBIKTI010000314.1:0-3828 GCA_044348205.1 Phycisphaerales bacterium
CGAGCCCTGAGTTCGTGGCCAAGGTCGAGCGCCTCCTCGGGCTGATTCGCCCCGCCATCCAGGACGATGGCGGCGATGTCGAGCTCGTGTCTGTCACCGACGACGGGCTTGTTCGCATCCGCCTCCACGGCGCCTGCGTCGGCTGCCCGTCCGCGCACATGACCCTCCACCACGGCATCGAGCGCACCCTCCGATCGGAGCTCGGCGAGTCGATCAGGGTCGAGGCCATCTCGTAAGGACCCGTGCGAACTCCTTGAAACCCGGGCCCCGCGCGAGATCCGGCCCGCCCGAAGCGCCCTCGCGCTCCGCGCAAGACAGGTTCTCAGCCCGTCGCAGGCTCCAAACCCTGTCCTCGGCAGAAATTGCATCGGTCGCCGCCTCGGGGAAACTCGCTCTTCGCGCTTCCGATTCCCCGAAACCTCGGGTAGTCTCTCTAAGTCCGCCAAGTGGCGGAGAGGCCGCTCGGCCTGGGCAGGAGGTCCCCACCATGCTTGTGATCACCCGACGCGAGAACGAAGAGGTTGTGATCGGTGACCCCGCGTCCCCGATCGGAGTCGTGCGCATCGTGTCGATCAAGGGCGACCGCGTGCGGGTGGCCTTCGACTTCCCCCGCACCGTGCAGGTCCACCGCCGCGAGGTCGCCGACCAGATCGTCTCGAGCGGCGCGGAAGAGGGCGCGAATGTGATCGGCTCGATCCGCCCCGCCACAGAAGGCGGCTGAGCGCGCTCCCGAGTAGCTCGACAAGCACACGACGCCGCCCTGCGCGGCGTCGTTTCGTTGCATGCCGGACGGTGCGGGGAGCGAGGCAAAAAGAAAAGCGGCCCCGGTCTGCGAAGACCGAGGCCGCGCATCGTGCCAACCGGCGATCCGTGCCGGCCGCATCGAAGGCCTGGCCATCCTTGGCCAGGCAGAGCGAAGCGCAGGATGCCTGCGCGCACCCGGTGCGCAGGCTGGCGCGGGATTTCAGCCGTTTCCGGCCTTGCAGAGGCGCATCCGTGCGCTTCCGCGATCCCGCCGCCGCGCGAGGCGGCGTCCCTTGCGACCGCTGACACGACGATCCGTGTCGAGCCAGCGGCTTGTTCGTTCCAATCGCCTCCGCGCCCCTTCGGGCCCGGCCGCGCCATCCACGCTGTCACACTTGTCGCTTGCCTTCGCGTGTGCCTTCGCGCTCACCCTCGCACTCGCACTCGGCTCACGCGCCCGCCATCGCAGTCATCTCGCGCGCCCGCTGCTCGCGGGTCGTCAGCTCGAGGTGGTCGCGCACGCCGAGGATCACCACCGTGCCGCTCAGACCGAACTCCTGCAGCAGCCGATCGGGAATGCGCACGCGCCCCGAACTGTCGAAGGGCACCCTCGCAGCACGCGAGAAGAGCTGGCGGTTGTGCCGCGCCACTTCCTCTTGCGTCACCAGACCGCTCTCGATGCGGTCCGCGTACTCCTCGAACTTCTTCTCAGGCCAGAGCCAGAGACCACCCGTCTGTCCTGGCGCGGCGATGAACATCGACCCATGCCGCTCAGGCTTCCACTCGTCGCGAATCTCCACGGGAATCGCCAACCGCTGCTTCGAGTCGAGGGAATGTTCGTACTCGCCGAGAAACATGGTTGGCGCCCGCTCGGACGCGGGGAAAGTACTGCACATCGCCCCACCTTGCAACACCTCGGGACACGCTTCTGCACTTTTTGTTGCAACTATTTTTGCCGCTCTCAGGCACTCCCGTTTGGAGCTTGCTCGTAAATGCCCCATATTTCGGGAGTTAGATCTCACTTCCCTGTGCCGCGCCCATGCCACGCCGTCCGTGGCGCGACCTGCACCCGCGACCGACATTCCCCACCACCGCCCCACCGCAGCGCGCGCCGAGATGCGCTCGACTGGATCGACCAGCCCGCCCCATGATTCCGCCCCCCACAGAGGAGACCTTGTCCGCGCTCACCCGCATCCCGTCGGGCGAGTACCTGCTCACCTCGGGCCATGGCGAGGTGCGCGACGGCAGGCTTGTCCATCGCGTGCAGCAGTGCGGAACGGTGCCACCGATGCTGCTCGTCGCGATGGAGAAGGGACACCCCCTTTCGCCCCTGATCCGCGACAGCCGCACCTTCGCGCTCTCGCTCCTTGACCCGAACGAGCGGCTCGTCCAGCGCGTCTTCGGGCCCGACCGCCGCATCGGCGAGGACCCGTTCCTCACCTATCCGCACAAGGTCGGCGTGCTCGGTGCGCCAATCGTGACGCGCGCGGTGGCGTGGTTCGACTGCGAGGTGATTCGCCACCTCGACATGGAGACGAACTTCGAGCTCTACATCGGGCTCGTGCACGCGGCGGGAATCGGCGACGCGCCCGCACAGCGGCTCCACGCCGCGCTGCATGCGGCGCGTGCGGGCGACGCGCGCGGACGACGCCTGCGCGCCCCCTCCGACCTCGCCTCCGCGGCGGAGTCGCCTGCGGAGCGCCCGCGCACGAAGGGCGCGCAGCGCGGCACGCGCGTGCGCTGAGGGTCGCCTAGAGTCCGCGCCCATGCCGATGCCAACCGACGCGCGAGTCGCGCGCCCCGACGCACCCTCGAATCGACTCGGCCTCGACTATGGCGCGGAGGCAACGCGCCTCCCGCAGCTTGGCTACGGCATCATCGATGTCCACGCGCACATCAACGGCCTCGAGGCAAGCGCGCTGTGGGCGCCGATCGCGAAGGCGTACGGCGTCGAGCGCACCTACTCGATGAGCCGCGTCGAGGACATCCCCGCGCTGCGCGAGCGGTTCGGCGACGCGCTTGAGTTCATCGCCTTCCCCGACTTCATGCACCCAGACCGCCGCGAGGGCCACGGCGAGGGCTACCTGCGGCGGATCGAGCGCTATCGCGAGCATGGCGTGCGCATCGTGAAGTTCTGGAACGCGCCGCGCATCACGGAACTCGCCGCCGAGGCGGGCGACCCGCGCCTCTTCGACCTCGGCGAGCCCGCGCGGCTCGAGCAGATGAAGCTCGCGGAAAGGCTCGGGATGATGTGCATGGTGCATGTCGCGGACCCCGACACCTGGTTCAGGACGAAGTACAAGGACGCAGCGCGCTACGGCGCGAAGCTCGACCACTACACGCCGCTCCGCCGCGCGCTCGATCGATTCGCCATGCCGTGGATCGCGGCCCACATGGGCGGGTTTCCGGAGGATCTTGCGTTCCTCGACGCGCTGCTCGAGGCGCACCCGAACCTCCACCTCGACACCAGCGCGACCAAGTGGATGGTGCGCGAGCTCGGGCGGCACCCGCGCGACGAGGTCGTGTCGTTCCTCGTGAAGTGGCGCGGCCGCATCCTCTTCGGCACCGACACCGTGACGACCGACGACCATCTGCGCGCGGGCGACAAGGCAAGCGAGATGGCCAAGAAGGCGACGAGCCGCGACGAGGCGCACGACCTCTACGCGAGCCGCTACTGGGCGCTGCGCATGATGTGGGAGGCGTCGGGCGAGTGCGCGTCGCCGATCTCTGATCCCGACCTCCACATGGTCGACCCCGAGCGCCACACGCCGCTCGACGCGCCGCCGCTCAAGGGCCTCGCTCTGCCAGGCGACCTGCTCAGGAGCCTCTATCGCGACGCTGCGATCAAGCTCTTCGGGTCTCTCTGAGCTGGGCTGCGCTGCGGCCGCCGGCACGCCAGGAAAGCGACACGAACGACTCGAGTCGCGCGAAACGACACGCTCGGGTGCCCTTGGACGAAGTCCAAGGAACTGGTGGTGTCAGCCTTCGACTCCGACGCGCGTCGTTCAGCAGACTGAAGTCTGCTGGCACACTTGGTTGGGGACTCCGACGATCTGAATCGTGCGACACGAACATCAAGGGTGC
>JBIKTI010000487.1:0-3818 GCA_044348205.1 Phycisphaerales bacterium
TAATTTATCCATTAATGATAAAATACTCGGACTATGGCTACCACTATTTTCCTTTAAACGAATAAATTCATTGAAGAATTCCTGTTCGGCTTCGGACAATTTTAACATACAAATAATAAATTTTAGTTATTAAAGTTTTTTACTTTACAGATTTTAAAATCAGACTGTGCAACTCATTAGAAAATATAAAAGTTACATCAGGCCACCTTTGAATAATATTTTTAAGTAATCTATCTAATTCGAAAAGATTTTGATCTCTTTTTCTTACATCAAGGCCCCCAACATAATTGATTCGATGAGTCGATATAATCGCTGGTTTCTTATAAAAGAATGCGCTACTTATTTGCTTTAACGTAAACAAATAATCGTGTCTTAACTCTGTAGGTTCAAAAGCACAATTTCTAGGTGCATAAGTCTGCCCAAAATAGTTAATACTTCCTAAGGTTCTTCTAATCTTTTTTCTTTTTTCATTCGCTTCATAAGGCAGTAATTGGTATTTCATGCCCTGTAAATGAACAATACCTTCATCCTTCAAAACTTCGTTTAAAGCATTAGCCCAAATGTAATTATTAGGAATAAAACTAATTGATTTAAAACCAAACTGCTGTTCAAATAAAACCAAACCTTCAATAACTGATTGCCTTGTATAGTTAAAATCTGTTGAGTCATAGGTTGCTTGGATACTTTTCTTGATTTGTGGAAAAATATCGCGACTTAATCCCCACATACCATAATCAAATGCTAATTTAAAGGCTACATCCTTTTTGAGTAAATCAAACCATAGAGGAACATTTACGTGATCACGACCGTGGAATTGAGGGAGAAACAACTTCTCGCTAATCCCCTTTACAATTAAGTCAAAAGTATTTAAGGTATAAGGAGATTTTTTATAAGTTTCTTTAAAAGGTTCAAAAAAATACTTTTCTCTACCAAGAGAATCAATTTTATGAAAGTCCGGATTGGCTGAAACAAAATTCATTGTCAGCTTTGGACTAAATCCCTGTTTATTTTTATACTTTCCGAATACCTCGGCTAAAAGGGTTACGTCCTCCCCAGATTCTAATGTATCGTATTTACAATAAGCACTTTTATCTACTGGAATGCCTTTTTTAAGTAACGTTTCATATACTTTTTTATTTGGCATCCTAATGCTTCCCCAATCATCAGATTCAAAAACTACGATTCTTTTAGAGAAATTTTTACCAAAATAATTAGTATGAAAATTCCTAAATAATTGATTGATGATATTCATTAAAAAATTTCTGTCAAAAATATTAAAGCCAATTACTTAAGCACATAGTTTTAAATACAAAACATCATTCTTTAAATTCTTTAAATAATTTGCACATATCATCAAGTAAAAATCCTTTATCAAAGATTGAAATAGCATCCACTGCTATTTGGTTTCTATCAAATTTAAAATATAGCAAATCATTGAAATTAACATTATTGAAATTCTTAATATCAACAACAATCCCAACCTTTTTATCTTCAACAAATCTTGAATAATCGCCCACTCCTGGAGAAATTAATGTTGGAAGACCAGCAAGCATATATTCAGCAAATTTTGTCGGTGATGCCACATTGTTCATAATGGTATCTTCTCTAAAGAGAGTACCAAAATCCGCAACATTCAAGTAGTTTACGACTTCTGAATTACTTACATATCTACAAACGCAACACTCTTTCAACATCGGATAGTTTGAAAGTAACGAATTCAAATCATCAACATCAGCACTTAAAAACATAAACTTGAACCTATTGCTTAACAGATGTAAATAAGAATAAAAATCTAATATGAAACGCGATACATGCCATTTTGCACTAAGGCCACCTGCATATAAAATAACAATATCATCGGCTAAATAACCCATTTCTTTGCGAAAATGATTCCTTAATTGTTCGCTATAAAAAAATTTTTTTCTATCGCTTAGACAAGGATAAAATTGAAATTTTTCATCTTTTATTCTAAAGTTTTGAATAATGTATTCTTTAAGTTTGTTTGAAACAACAAGTATTCTATCCGCTGTATTGTAGTTAATCATTTCGATTTTGAAGATATGGCCTAGTATATTAAAACTAGGCTTATCGTATAATCCATTCTTTTTGATTAAATAAAACTTTTCTTCACCGCCAGAAGCACGACAATCTAAAACAAAGTTAATTTTATTTGGAAAAATGGTTTTTAAAATTTTTACTTCCGTTCCAATTGTTGCTCTTGACATTATTACTACATTGTCATACTTCAGCAACCAGAAAAATGTTTTGGTAATAAAAAAAATAGAATTAAGGTACAAATAAAAACCCCTTGAAGGGAACAAAAAAATAAAACTTTGAAACAATCGCGTATATTTATTAATGCTACTTTTTTGATATTTAAGGTAAGACTTATCAAATATTTGAGTAATACTAAGCATTACATATAGATCAAACTTAAATCCCTTAGATGCATACAAATGTAACCACTCTATAACTTGGGTTACAAAGACAGTTCCGTCAAAAGGCAAATTGCTTATATAAACATATTTTGTGTTCTTATTCAAAGCATATTGTTTGTAGTTGTTGCACTATCCTTTCCGCGGTTTTTCCATCCCACAAATCAGGTATTGAGGACTTTTTCCACTCATCCTTAATTATTTTATCAATATAGGTAACTATATCATTGCCATCATCCCCAGCAAGAACATTGCTCCCCAATTCAACTGTTTCTGGGCGTTCAGTGTTGTTTCTAATAGTAATACAAGGTATTTTCATTATAGTCGTTTCTTCTGTAATTCCTCCTGAATCTGTAATAACGCCTTTTGAATTTTTGACTAAATAATTAAATTCTAAGTATCCCAACGGATCGGTCAAAATCAAGTTTTGAGGCAGTGATGCATTTTTCAATATTTTTAATGTTCTTGGATGGACAGGAAAAATAATTGGAATTTGATTACAATTTATACAAATAGTACTAAGTAACTTAATTAATTTCGATTTGGTGTCTACATTACTGGGCCTATGAAGGGTTAATACAAAATATTTTTTGATTTTAAGATCAGCACTTTTAAAAATGCCAGGCTTTTGTAATTTGCTTTGATTTGCTAGGAGAGTATCAACCATAATATTCCCTACAAAGAATATTTTCTCTTCCGAAACTCCTGCTTTTTTAAGGTTACTATTGGCAAAATAACCGGTAGTAAAGAAATAATCTGAAATACTATCGGTGACCATTCTATTGATTTCTTCTGGCATAGACAAGTCAAATGATCTAATTCCAGCCTCAATATGTGCAACTTTTATATTTAGTTTTTTAGCAACTATTGCGCACGCCATTGTGGAAGTAACATCACCAACGACAACAACCAAGTCTACCTTACCCTGTAATAAGACTTTTTCATAAGCAATCATAATTGCAGCCGTTTGTTCTGCTTGTGTCCCACCATTACAATTTAAATTTATATCTGGGTGAGGAATATTCAAATCATTAAAAAAACTATCACTCATTAATTTATCATAATGCTGCCCGGTATGCACTAACCTAAAAGAAATTCCATTAGTGTTAAGCGATGCATTGTTTAATGCATGGATTAATGGTGCAATTTTTACAAAATTGGGCCTCGCGCCTGCTATAACATCAATAGTCACTACAATAATTTATTTAGTTTCATAACCAACTCTATGGTCAGTTGAGATATGCGAATATCATGATCAAATGGTAGTATAAGTGAATCTTCATTATTTATGAGTTTTGCAAATTCAGTAATAAGCTGCTTATGTCCTTTGTCTTTTTCTTTTAAGGCTATATTAGACAGCTTAGAATTATAAGTTAACAATTG
>JBIKTI010000485.1:0-3800 GCA_044348205.1 Phycisphaerales bacterium
CCCGACAACGCCCCACCAGCACTGTGGCCATGCTCGTGAGCTGGGCGCCCTCCGGGCCGCCCACGCCCACCACCATCCCCAGGGCGATGAAGAGCATACGGTAGCCGCCTGCGATGCCAGCCGCGCCGCCGCAGGCACCCCCCGACCCGAACGCCGCCCAGCAGCAGGCGCCAGTGATCGGTGAACGACGCAGAGAAGCGGATAGACATCCCACCCCGATCCTTGCCCTCTCCGCTGGGCACCCCAGGCGCACTGGCGCATGAACCACCATGAAGACCTCATCACCCAAACGGCTGCCTGGCTAGCAAGGAGGTACACCCTTCAGGAGGGAGGCCCATGCCCACCAAGGTCGACAGCCGCTTGAAGTGGAACGACACCAGGTTCGATGTGCTGGAAGGGCGCACCTACCACTATGTGGCCGAGGGAACCTGGACAGACTGGAAGACGGAGTGCAACGCCGCTGGCTACTCCGATCCGTTTCTCGACAGGTTCAGCTTTCTCAAGCGCTGTCGGGCCGCGTTGTGGTTCCAGTTGGTGGTGGCGGTGGATCAGAAACCCAGCCACACCCTGCCGCTCCTCTGTCACGGGCACTTCGTCGCGCCGGCGAGCGGGCGCCTCTGGGCCTATGCCAATGACGCCGCCCTGGCCTACTGGAACAACACAGGATCCCTGACACTCACGATCCACAGCACGGAATCCGCCAACCCTTGAGGTATCCCCATGGCTCTCTACCCTTTTGATGGCACCGGCGATCGTTGGAGCCCCGGCAGCCGCGACGGTCAGACGTGTTCCATTATTCGCTCCTCCATCACCAGCGGCAGGAGCGGCGGCCCATCGACACCTGGACCGGCGCCAAGATTTACAGCCATCTGACCTGCGCCTGTTGGACCTCACTCCAGACCTGGCCCGTCGTTTTCCGGATACGCAATCAATCTACGATTTCCTCACGAACGCTAGCGCCAGTCCCGCAGCAGAAAGCTCAACCCATTGGCCACCCGCGCCGTAACCAAGCCCGACAGCGCCGCCACCAGCACCGTGGACATGGTGCCGGCCGTGCCCGAACGCCGCCCAGCAGCAGGCGCCAGTGATCGGTGAACGACGCAGAGAAGCGAATAGACATCCCACCCCGATCCTTGCCCTCTCCGCTGGGCACCCCGAGCGCACTGGCGCATGAACCACCATGAAGACATCATCAGCCAAACTGCTGCTGGGCTAGCAAGGAGGTACATCGTTCAGGCGGGAGACGTATGCCCACCAGGATCGACTGCCGCTTGAAGAGGAACGACACCAAGTTCGATGTGGTCGAAGGGCACGCCTACCGCTATGTAACCGAGGAATCCTGGACAGACTGGTGGACGGAGTGTAATGCCGCTAGTTACTCAGACCCAAAGGATTTCTTTGTCGTTGACCGGGTCAAGGCAGCAATAGATTGAAGCTATTTTGCCTCGGTGGTTGAGCATGGACGTGCGGCTGGGCTTGTGATCAGTAGCTCTGATCGGGAACGGTGCCCATGGCACGCTGCTCGGCAGATTGAGGCATGGTGCGAGCCGCGCGAAATGTCTCCTGGGCTGCTTCACTGCCAACAAATCGCCAGTGCCATGGCTCGTAGCTGACATTCATGGGGTTATGCTTCGGGAAAGAAAGCTCAAAGCCATAAGCAAGGGCATTCTTCTGCAACCATCTAAACGCTTTGCCCTGTTCAAAGGATAGGGTTAGGATTGCTTGCTGATCCTTGGCATCAGCAATGTCAAGTGCATAGCCGGTGTGATGCTCACTATACCCAGCTGGGGCGCTTAGCCGGCTGGCTTCGAGACGACTTCCACGCTTGATGATCTGATTATTAAATAGCTTTTCCTGATCCTTATGCGATCGATACCCCGAGACCGCTTGGAGGTCAATCCCATCTCTCTTTGCGGCGCTTTGCATTTTGAGGAAAGCATCAGCGGCATCCCTGCTGAGGAACACCTTGACATCATAGAATTGACCGATCAGAATCAGATCTTTGGAATTTTCGTTATAACGTAAATGGTAAGGTGTGTTCCTCGTTGGTACCCAGGAAGCCTCAGCAGCTTTCTTCGGACCAGAGTGCTTTGGCTTGGGAGGTTGCTTCGTAACTGGTTGCGAGCTTCTGGAGTCAGAGGCTGGCTGATTCATGGGCATCGGAGCGCTTGAAGTCGCAGGTGCTGACCCGATGCTCCATCGCTTCATGTCGAATCTTGAGTAGATCAACATTCCCAACAGAATCATGCTCCCCGTAACAGCAATCAAGCGCATCCAATACCAAAAAGCGAGAAGTGAGGATCCCTGATGGTTTTTCATCGGCTTGCCTGCACCTATTGAATGGTGAGCAGATGTGAGGCAATCCACGCCTCAGTGCCGTCAGCGGTGCGAACACGGGTCCACGGATAACCACCTACATCACTGGAACTACCAAGCACCTCAACCGTTTCCCCTGTTGCAATTTCTGTTACGATGCCATACCGGGTTCCAGGTCCCGAGCGAAGGTTTTTGGTGCCGGAATTACCAGAGACGATTGCCGTGGTGGAAGGATTGGGTGGTGGCGGTTGGATTGGCGGTTGGATTGGCGGTGGGGCAGAGGTTGATGATGAGGGTGGAGATGGGGGTTGGGTTGAAGCTGGCGGTGGGGCGGAAGATGACGATTGGACAGGTTTTTTTTCAGTCGTTTGTGGCGGCGTTAGCGGCGGCACAACCACGGGTGGCTTGTCTTGCTTGGGCCTTGATATCGCAATCGCCGCCACGGCAACAATGGCGACAAGGGCTCCAATGCCAATGGCTTTTCCCTTGTGGTCAGCAGTTGGCTTGCCGAATGGAATGGCTGGCTGCGTCACTGGCTTCGTGGGCTTCCAAGAGCCCACTGCAGTGCCTCCACCAACTTGACCCGAGGCTGAAGACGTTGCAGCGTCAGACCCCGACGATGAAGCCATCATCGTTGTGATGGCTTGCAACAGATTGGCAAGCTCAGCCTGATCCTGTTGGCCAGCATCGCCCGTACTTCCGGCCCAATGATAGAGCTCTGCTGCTTCAATCCTGCCAAAGCCCAAAGGAGGCTCAATGGGCTCAATCAATACGGGAACCAGCTTGGTTTGAACGATGCCGCGCGAGGCCTCCTCTTTGACCCAATCTGAAACCACCGAGTTGGCAGACCAAAGAACGACGATGCAACGGGACTTATCAAGTTGCTCTTTGATGAATTGATCATAGGTTTTTCCAGGCGGAATCTGCTTGTCCCAAAAAACCGTCATCCCATTAGATTCTATGAGCCTCGCGAACTTTTCGGCCACAGACTTGTCCTTGTGAGAATAGCTTATAAAGACATCGCTCATGAGTGACCCTCGCCCGCTGTTTCAATTTTATTAGATTAAGTACGGCCTGTAATTGCGCCTGCAAAGTTTACATGCTGTAATGCCAGCCCCCGGGAGGGTCGGCCGGCCTCGGCACATTGATCTCAATCAAAGGGCTCAAAGATTGAATGGGGTTGGCATGAATAGCAACTCAGCAGCACGACCCACTTGCCAATGGAGGGGGTCCCATAAAACGCCGCTTTGGGATCCCTCACCCTCCACGCACCCGCCCCCGCCAAACACCCCGCACCCGCAAGCTCAACCCATTCGCCACCCGCGCCGTCACCAAGCCCGACAGCGCCGCCACCAGCACCGTGGCCATGCTCGTGAGTTGGGCGCCCTCCGGGCCGCCCACGCCCAGCACCATCGCCAGGGCGGTGAAGGGCAGGCGGTAGCCGCCGGCGATGCCCGCCGCGGCGCCGGCGGCACCGGCCAGGT
>JBIKTI010000315.1:0-3797 GCA_044348205.1 Phycisphaerales bacterium
GCGCTGGCGGTCCTCCTCGGCGTGATCGCGCTCCTCGCCGTGCGCGGCTTCGTGCAGGTGCTGGTCGAGCACCCTGCGACCGTCGCGTTCTACGAGGAGACGCGCGAGGCGTTCCTCGCCGACCGAGGATGGCTCGCCGACTCGAGCGCCGCGCGCAACTACGAACGCCGCCTCTACCAGGCGGAGGCGACGGGCTGGTTCAAGCTCTCGAACCCGTTCTCGACGATGATGGGCGTCGGTGCCGTGGGCTGCGCCGCGCTCGCCTTCGCAGCGCGGCGTGCGCAGCCATCGGGAAACACGCTGCTTCTCGCGCTCGCCGCCATCGCAAGCGCGGTGCTCCTCGTCGTGAACGGCGGCAAGGGTGCGCTCCTCGCGACCGCGACGGCGGCCGCGGTGCTTCTCGTCTCGATGCGCGCCGTGCGGCTTCCCTCGCCGCGGTGGGCGCTCGCGCTTGCGGGGTGCGTGCTGCTCGCCGTCTTCGCGCGCCGGCTCGTGGGCACGGAGATCGGCGAACTGAGCCTCCTCTTCCGCGGCTTCTACCTCCAGGCCGGCGTGCGCATGTTCGTGGAGGAAGGCGCCGGCGTGATCGGCCTCGGCGCGGAGCGCGTGCAGGAGTTCTTCGGCGCGGCCAAGGCGCCGAACTGCCCCGAGGATGTGAAGAGCCTGCACTCGATCTTCGCGGACTGGCTGCTCGCGCTCGGCGTGTCGGGTGCAGCGTGGATCGCACTCGTCGCGAAGTTCTTCTGGCCGACGCGCGCCGCGGACTCGGCGTTCGAAGGAGAGGAGCGCGAGCGTGACGAGCGCGATGCGCGGCGGATGGCGCTCGCCGCGGCCGCGATCTCGGGCGTTGCGGGCACGGCCATCGCCATGCGCGTCGAGGCGCCGATCGTCGACGGACTCTGGGTCGCGACGCGCCTTCTCGGGGTGTTCGCGTTCGTTCTCGTCGCAGGGTGCGCCGCCACGGCCGCCCTTGCGGCGCCTGCGCGCGCCCTCCGCGCCGTGGCGTTCGCGCTCGGCGTCCTCGTCCTCGTCCACGCGCAGATCGAGATGGTGGCGTGGCTGCCCGGGTCGTGCGTGCTCGCGTTCCTTCTCATGGCGTGCGCCGCAGAGCTTCCTGCGGGAAGCGGCGTGGCCGGTTCGCCCGCAGCGCGCGCGAACCGCGGCTCGCTCATCCCGCTCACGGGGCTCCTTCTTGTGGTCGCCGCCGCGTCGATCACCTTCGGATTGAGGCGCGATCTCTCGCGTGCGGAGATCCTCGAGCGCGCTGCGCGCACGCTCGCGCCCGTGCGGGCAGAGCCCGCGAGGGAGTTCGACCTGCGCATGGCTGCGGCGCGCGATCTCTTCGAGAGCCCGTACTGGTGGTCGCGCTTCGCGCTCGAGGCCGCGATCGCGCAGTCGCTCGCGGCAGCCGCCGTCGACCCCGCCCGCGCAGACGAGGCCTTCGACTACGCCTCGCGCATCGCTGGCGCGCGACAGGTGCGCCCCCCGCGGAAGGCTGTGCTCGTGGCCGACATCGCCGCACGGCGTCTTCGCTTCATCGCTGCGAAGCAGCGGGTCACCGACGACGAGCTCTTCGACGCGGAGGAGCTTCTCGACGATGTCGAGGGCGCGCTGCGCGTGCTGCCCTACAGCCCGCGCCGCTGGGCCGAGGCGGGTGCCGCGCGCGAGGCTGCGCGCGCGATCCTCTCGAAGGGCAGTGCGAGCTCTGCGGAGGACATCGCCGACCCGCGGCAGTGCTACGAGCGCGCGCTCGAGGTGAACAGCGCGCTCTCGCTCGACCCGCTCGTGCAGCTCTCCGACCGCGAGGTGGCCGCGATCCAGGCAGCGATCGAGCGGCTCGGCGGCCCGCTTGCCGCGCGGCAGGCGTTATGATTGCCTTCCGATGGTGCAGGATGAGCACGAATCACGGCGCGCGGAGGAGCGCGCGCGCCGAGCCGGCGCCGGCCGCCTTGCGCGCGCATGCTCGTGGGTTGCGCTTGCGCTGCTTGCGCCTGTCGCGCTGCTGGTCGCGGTCGGGCCGAGCGTCGCGTGGCGCCTGATGCCTGTGCACCCCGTGCGCGCGGCGATCGCGCCCGATGCCCTCGCGCCGCGCGAGGCGATCGCGCAGCTTGACGCACTCGACCCCACGACCGACGACGGGCTTGCGGAGGCCGCGAAGATCTTCTCGGGCGCGATCGTCGACCACTGGCCGGCGCGCCACGAGGTCGACCCAGCGGTCGCCACGACGCTCTTCGAGCATCCGCCGCGATGGGCCGTGATCCAGATCGGACATGTGCTGCCTGACGTGCTCTCCGCGCTGGTGCTGAGCCGCGTCGATCTCATGCGCATCGAGCGCCGCGACTGGCGCAGCGCCGTGATGCTCGGCGTCGGCACGGACGGCCAGCGCGCGCTCGCCCTTGCGCGATTCCTCCGCGAGAAGGGCGTCGACGCGTGGCCCGTGGTCGCGGATGGACGGGCGGTGTGCGTGCTTGGAAGCCCGGAGGGCGCACGCGCGCTGGACCCAGCGAGCGGCGCGATCGTCGAGGTCGCCGCGCGTGCGTACTACGGCGAACCGACCACGCTGCTCTCGCGGCGCGCACGCGTCTGGTGGACGCTCGCGCTCGCGTTGCTCGCTGGCCTCGCGTGGCCGATTGCCGTCGGGCGTCTCGACGGAACGCGGTCCCTCCGAAGCGCCGCGGTGCGCGGGCGGAGCGCGCTCGGCCCCCTCGCGAGGCCTCTGTCGCACGCCTCCCGGGCATGCGCACTGATCTCGGCGCTCGCGGCGTCACTCTGTGGCGGGGTTGTACTCGTCGTCGCGTACGGCCCCGCCTACGCGGATCGGTCCCTCGACACGCATCCGCTTCGGGCGACCGCAGAAGACTGCAAGCCTGGGCGCGTACGCGACCTTGACTGCGTCGATGCCGAGGACGCGATCCGCCGTCTCGAAGCGATCGATCCGACGACCGCGGAGGGGCTTGTCGAGGCGACTCGGCTGTTTGCGGCCGCCACGCTCCACCACTGGCCCGCAAGAGGTGACGCAACGCCCGCCACCGCCATGCGCTTCTACGAGGACCTGCCTCGCTGGTGGGACATGCGCCGTGCGCGGAACAGCGGAGACCTCGACGACTGGAGGCGTCTCGCATGGCTCGAGCGGGGGCGGTGGCGCTCTGCGATCCGCATGGGAGTCGGACTCTGTTCCCAGCATGCGATCGCGATCTCCGACTACCTTCGCGAGAAGGGAGTGCGGGCGCGTCCGTTCGGCCTCGATGGCCATGTGATCGCGTTGGTCGAGACGAAAGGCGGCGAGTGGATCGTCGATCCTGACTTCGCGCTCGTGATGCGTCGCCCGATTCTCGAGGCAGGCCAGGACTTTGAAGGCGTGAGACAGGCCTATCTCGAAGTCGGCGCGCCTCCGTCGATGGCGTCGATCACGGCTGCGACCTTTGGACCTGACGGGAACACAGAGTACTCCATCGACTTCGTCGGAAGCCGCACGATGCGGCATGATCTCTGGCGCCGGAACGGCCTGTTCGGCCTCGCTGGGCTAGGCCTCGCATCGGCGTTGTCGTGGCGGCTGGCGCGTTTCCTGCAAGCCCCGCGGACAGGTTCCGCCTGACGGACTCCCGCGCGTCGATTCGGGCGGCGTCCCGAACCGCCGCGTCGGGCTCGATTCGCGGCATCGCCGCCGACGCAGCGTCGTCTCGCGTTCCTGCCGCCCGTGCGCAGCGCGAGGCGTTGGTTCTCGGCAAGCCGTCAGCGCGAAGCTACCCTCTGGTCCCCGTCGGTCCGTCAGTCCGCGGGCGCGCGGCATCGAGCGC
>JBIKTI010000316.1:0-3795 GCA_044348205.1 Phycisphaerales bacterium
ACTGGAACTGGAAGTAGCCCTTGTTCGGGAGGGCGCCTTCGAAACCGACATAGTCGACGCAGCCGTTGACGGCGCAGTCACCAGAGAGGTTCGACACGAACGGGGTTGTGCCCACACGGGTGTAGCCCGCTGCGTTGAGCTCCGACTCGGTCGCGTTGACCTGAGCGATGGCGTTCGGGATGAAATCGGCCTGCGCAATGCCGCAGAGGGCGGCAACGGCGGCGGTGGCGACGAGCGTGCAACGCATGAGGGACTCCAAGAGGGGGGGAAGGCCGCCTGCGGGAGACTTCCGCGCGGGCCATCACCAATTCAGTGGTCAGAATGGAGGGAAAGGGACGGGACTCAGGCTGGCTGAAACAGAACTCGCAGGGCGCCTGAAGGGGACTCAGAGCGCCGACGAGGTCAGCAAACCTACCTCTGAAGCGGAAAGCGGCAAATGTTCCCCTCTTGAACAGGGGCAAAATGCGAGAAAGTGCACCTGATCTGAATGTCCGATAAAAACAAACCGCCCGATCGACGCCCAGTGTTTTTGTCTAGAACTGGGTGGGGTTCGTCACGGATCAGGACGAGCCAACCGCGCCCGCAAAAAGAGGCGTTTCGTAAGTCGAGTTTGAGCATGACTTTGTGCGTCAGCTGCGCGGGCCGAGTCAAGGCGCGGCGCGAATGTTCGACCGAGCCGAGTCAGGGCTTCGCCGCGCTTGGCGCATCGGAGGAGCCGTTGAGGTCGACCCCGATCTCCGCTGTGAAGGTCCCGCTCGGGTCACCGCGCTCGGCGAGCGTTTGGCGGATCACCTCGGCTGAGCGGGGGACGATCCCCTCAAACACCGTCTTGCCCGCGACGCGCACGGTGACGGGCTTGTCAAGGTCGACCATCGAGTCGTCGAGACGGACCAAGAGCCGCGACACGCCCACCGCCTCGTCGATGTCGACCGTCTGGCCGCTGCGGCGCGCGACCACGCGCTGCCCCTGCTTCGGTTCGGGGTTTGCGAGCCAGTAGAAGCGGGGGCTCGTCACATCGTCCTGGAGCCAGACGATCTTCTCGGGGCGCAGGTTCCGCGTGTGCTTCGCCATCCACGGCACAGCGACGGCGTCCTTGCGCTCCATCCAGTGGCCGTTCTCCTCGAAGATCGTGACCTCGTGCGGATAGCCGCCCGCGTCCTTGGCGGCGAGGTCCGCGAGCGCGACCTTCCAGTCGCGCGCGATCTGGTTGCGGTTGAACGCAGCGTCCTTGCCGCCCATGTAGAGCGCGAAGGGCAGGTTGCGCAGGCCATCGGGGCGCGTCTCGTTGGGGTGGCCAGCCATCATCGCTGCGGCCGCGAAGTGGTCGGCCATGCGCGGCGCGAGCTGGTAGACGCCGTCGCCGCCCGCGCTGTAGCCCATCAGATAGACGCGGTCTGGGTTCACGCCCTCGAAGACGATCATGTGCCGGATGAGCTCTGAGAACAGCGCGTCGATGTGCCCTTGGTGCCAGAGGTTCCAGGTGTCCGTCGGCGCGCGCGGCGCGACATACACGCCCTCGTCGGGGCGGTAGAGCCGCTTCTGGTTCTCCCACTGCCTGTCGTTGACTTCCTTCGGGGCGCCGCCGCCGCCGTGCATCGAGATGTAGAGGCTGCGGCCGCCCTCTGGCTTCTCGCCGGAGACCTCGAACCAGAACGGCATCTTCGTGCCGTCGTCTGCGACGAGCACCTTTGAATCGAACTCGGCCTTGGCGTCGGCGCGCAGCTTGGCAAGCGACTCCTTCCACGCGCTCTCGCGCAGGGTCTCGGCCTCTGACCGCGACAGCGGCGCTGCGGGGGCGGCGGCGCCGTTCGCGACGGAGAGCTCGACCACGCCGCCCTTGCCCGTGCCGACCGCTGCAGGCGCGCGGCCGTCGATTCGATACGACAGCGTCGCATCGAGCGGCACGATGAGCTCGAGATGGTCGTTCAGATCGCGCGTCTCGTCGTTGGTGCGGCCGCGCGCGACCACAGCGCCCGCTGCGCCGAGCACCTCGACTTCCGCGCGGAGGCGCGCGCCCGACGGGCCGTCGCGCGCCACGATGCGCACGATGCGATGCCCCTCGGGAAGCGAGCTCGCCTTCGATGCATAGCGATCTGTGACATCGACGGCGCGCGCGCGCGGCCGCGAGCGGTCGAAGACCATCGGGAACTCGACGCCCGTGTCGCGCCAGGTGACGGCGTAGATCGCGTGCTCAGGCCTGTCTCGGTTCTGCGTGGCAGCGCGGGCGCTGAACCAGCCTTCGTCGAGGCGGTCGCCCGTCGGCTCCGCGGCGCCCGTGTAGCGCCAGCGCTCGCCGTCCCAGACCTCGACCCACGAGTGGTTGCCCGACCCATCCGTCCACAGCGGAACCCCGACGAAACGCGCGGGAATTCCCACGGATCGGCACGCGTTCACGAGCAGGATCGAGAGCCCCGTGCACGACGCAAGCCCCGACTCCATCGACTCGCTCGGCGCCTGGTCTGCACGCCTGCGCTTGGTCGAGTACTGCACCTTCCACTCGGGGAAGATGCGCGTGTTGAGGATCACCGCAGCCTCCGCGGGCGACTTCGCGCCCGCGACCATCGGCAGGCACTTCTCGCGCAGCGCGGCCATCCAGAGTTCGCGCTTCTCGCTCACACTCGCGTAGGGCAGGATCGCGTCGCGGAAGGTCTCCTCGTCGACCTGCACGCTCCACGGCGCGCTCTTCCACGCCTTGAACGCGCCGTCGACATGCGCGAGGAGGAACGCAGCGTCGAGCGCCGCGAGATCGGCCTCGGGCATGTGCGCGACCAGCCACTCCATCGACGCGCGGTGCTCGGAGGGCGCCTCCGCGAGCGCGCGCTCGATCTCCGTGCGATTCGCGCCTGCGGACGAGAGCGCCGTGGCGAGGGCAGGTGGATTGGCCGGCGCCGCGATTGCGGCGAGCGGCTGAAGATGAAGCGAGAGCAGGACCGAGAGTGAGGCGAGGGCGATCTGCATCGGCGCAGTGTACGCGCTCGTCGCGATGATTCGCCGCGTCGCGGCCCCCGCGAGATCACGCCGCGGGCTTGAAGTCGCGGAACATGAACCACGCCGCAGCCACGAGACAGATGCCCGCGTAGACGAAGTTCATCGTCAGCTTCTCGCGCATGTAGAGCACCGCGAACGCGGCGAACACCGCCATCGTGATGACCTCCTGCATGACCTTGAGCTGCACGAGCGAGTAGCCCGCCTGCTCGTAGCCGATGCGGTTCGCTGGCACCTGCAGGCAGTACTCGAAGAACGCGACGAGCCAGCTCGCGCCGATCGCGATCCACAGCGGACTCGACTTGAAGTCGCGCAGGTGGCCGTACCACGCGTAGGTCATGAAGATGTTGCTGCCGACGAGGAGAAGCGGCGTGGCGATGAGCGGTAGGAGCGGGAGCGCTGCGCGCGTGGTCATGCGCGCAGCGTACGGCCGTCGCCTGCGCGCGCGGCGCCGGGAGGAGGCGTGTGTGGCATCCGAAGTGCGACGACGACGCCAAGCGCCGCGACCGCCGCGCCACCGAGGATCGCGTAGCCGATCGAGGACGCGTTTCCCGCGCCCCATGCCAGCGCCACGCCGCTGAGGAGCGACGCGAAGGCGACGCCGACAGCGCCGCCGACCTGGCGCGAGGTCTGTACGAGCCCCGACACCTGCCCGCGCGTCTCGTCGTCCACGCTCGAGAGGGTGTCCGTGCTCGCAGGCGACATGATGAACGCGACGCCGAGCCCGAGGAGCACCATGCCCGCCGCGATCACTGGATAGCTCTCGAGGATCGAGCCGGCGCCCCAGGTCGCGAGGCCCGCGGTCGCCAC